>NZ_RPSE01000189.1:0-11549 GCF_003949955.1 Streptomyces sp. WAC05292 | reverse complement strand
GGGCCTGCGCGGGCGGGCCCGCGGGCCTGGGCACCTGCCCGCCCGGGGCGTGGCCGGTGTGCGGCGCCCGTCCCTCGCCGGTGCCGTGCGGCGTGCCGTCGGTGTCCATGAAACCCCTGCCCCCTGCCCGTTTCCCTGCGCTGCGCCGCTCAATGTAGTTGCCCGGCGGCGGCCGCGGGCCGGTACCGGCCGGTGTCGCGGCGGGGTTCCGGCGTGCCGTACCGCCTCCCTCCTATGGCCGCCGCGGACAAGGACACGGGCGGACCACTCCCGAACGGAGCATGCTTTACCCCCTCCCCCGGGCCTAGCCTGCGGACAAAGACACAAGTGCGTCCGAAAACACCCCCAGGAGCCCCCATGACCGCTGTCCCGCAGGAGCGCAAGCTCGTCACCGCGATCCCCGGCCCGAAGTCTCAGGAGCTTCAGGCCCGCCGCCTCGGTGCGGTGGCCGGCGGCGTGGGTTCGGTGCTCCCCGTCTTCACCAAGCGCCTGGACGGCGGCATCCTCGAGGACGTCGACGGCAACCGCCTGATCGACTTCGGCTCCGGCATCGCCGTGACCTCGGTCGGCGGCTCCGCCGAGGCCGTCGTGCGCCGCGCCACCGCGCAGCTCGCGGACTTCACCCACACCTGTTTCATGGTCACCCCGTACGAGGGCTACGTGGAGGTCTGCGAGGCGCTGGCCGAGCTGACCCCGGGCGACCACGCGAAGAAGTCCGCGCTGTTCAACTCCGGCGCCGAGGCCGTCGAGAACGCCGTCAAGATCGCGCGTGCGCACACCAAGCGCCAGGCCGTCGTCGTCTTCGACCACGGCTACCACGGCCGCACCAACCTCACCATGGCGCTGACCGCGAAGAACATGCCGTACAAGCACGGCTTCGGTCCCTTCGCCCCCGAGGTCTACCGCGTGCCGGTCGCCTACGGCTACCGCTGGCCCACCGGTGCCGAGAACTGCGGCCCCGAGGCCGCCGCCCAGGCGATCGACCAGATCACCAAGCAGATCGGCGCGGAGAACGTCGCCGCGATCATCATCGAGCCGGTCCTCGGCGAGGGCGGCTTCATCGAGCCGGCCAAGGGCTTCCTCCCGGCGATCGTGAAGTTCGCCAACGACAACGGCATCGTCTTCGTCGCGGACGAGATCCAGTCCGGCTTCTGCCGCACCGGCCAGTGGTTCGCCTGCGAGGACGAGGGCATCGTCCCGGACCTGATCACCACCGCCAAGGGCATCGCCGGCGGCCTGCCGCTCGCCGCGGTGACCGGCCGCGCCGAGATCATGGACGCCGCGCACGCGGGCGGCCTGGGCGGCACGTACGGCGGCAACCCGGTGGCCTGCGCCGGCGCGCTCGGCTCCATCGAGACGATGAAGGAGCTCGACCTCAACGCCAAGGCGAAGGAGATCGAGTCCGTCATGAAGGCGCGGCTGTCCGCGATGCAGGAGAAGTACGAGATCATCGGCGACATCCGCGGCCGCGGCGCCATGATCGCCATCGAGCTGGTCAAGGACCCCGCGTCCAAGACGCCGAACCCGGAGGCCGCCGCGGCCCTGGCCAAGGCCTGCCACGCCGAGGGCGTCATCGTCCTCACCTGCGGCACGTACGGCAACGTGCTGCGCTTCCTGCCGCCTCTGGTCATCGGCGAGGACCTGCTGAACGAGGGCCTGGACGTCATCGAGGCGGCGTTCGCGACCCTCTGAGCGGCCGTCGGAACGGCCGCCCGAGCGGCCGTCTGAACGAGCGTCCGAACACGCGCTCGCAGGGGTACCGCCGGTAACGGTCGGGCGCTGTGAAGAAGATGTGGGGGGCCGATGGCAGGACCGCGTTCCTGCTGTCGGTCCCCTTTCCGCTGCCGTACGGTTTCTGCAGATGAGTGAGACACCCCGCTCCCGGGATTCCGGGGGCGACACCGGTACCGGGCTTCCCCAGCGCCGCACCGGGCCTGCGTTCGCGCACACTCCTCACCGATCGGACAGCCGACCGCCCCACACCCCCCGGGGCGCCCGGCAACCCGGTCCGGGCGGCCGTCCCGGAACCATCCCCCCTGTTCCGGGACGGCCGGCCACCTCCTCCTCCCCCCTCCGCTCCGTCCTCCTCCTCGCGGGGGCCCTCCTCGGGCTCGCCCTGGCGACCTGGCAGGTGCTGGCCTCGGGCCCGCTGCTCGGTCCGGACGAGCGGATCAGCTCCGCGCTGGTGCGCACCCTCCCCGACGCCGTCACCGAGCGGCTCGCCGACCTGGGCAACGTGCCCGTCGCCGTACCCGTCCTCGTGCTGGCGGCGGCGTACGCCCTGCGCCGCGGCAACAGGCCCGGCGCTGTGGCCGCCGCCTCGGCGATCGCCCTGGTGCCGGCCCTGGTGGTCCCGCTGAAGGCGTGGACCGCCCGCCCCGGACCGCTGGAGCCGTGGGCCGCCGGCTACTTCCCCTCCGGCCACACGGCCACCGCCGCCGTCGCCTACGGGGCCGCGGCCCTGCTGCTGCGGCCGTACGCCCGTCGGCCGTGGCCGGTGCCCGCGGCTCTGGCGCTGACGGCCGCCACGGCCGCGGGGCTCGTCCTGCGCGGCTTCCACTGGCCGCTGGACGTCCTGGCGTCGCTCCTGCTGTGCGTCCCGCTGCTGTACGCCGTCGAGCTGGCCGTCGTACGGGGGCTCAGACGGAGCGGCCCGCCGCCCCGTCGCCGGCGGCCCGGGCGGCCACCGCCTCGTGCAGGGCGAGCTCCAGCACCGCCGGATCGGTGAGGGTCCCGCGGCCGTCCGGCGGAACCAGCCAGTGCCCGGCGGCCCCGGGGGCCCGGCCGGGGTGGGGGACGACGATCCAGCTGCCCCGCCCGGCGCCCCGCGCGCCGGTGGCGAGCCAGTGCGAGGCCGTCCCCGGGGGCACGAAGAAGCCCAGCCGGGTGCCGCCCGGGCCGGCGAGCACCGGGCCGGGCCGCCCGCGCAGCCGGCGCAGGACGGCGAGGGCGGCCCGCCCGAGCCCGCCGGGCAGGACCAGCACGTCCCAGTGCCGGCCCGCGGGCAGCAGGGCGACCCCGTCCGGGCTGCGCTCCCACTCCCAGCGGCAGGCCTGCGGATCGCCGGCCGCCGAGACGAGCCATTCCACCGCGGTTTTGACATCCGAGCCCCGCATCGCCCGGCCTCCGTTCCCAGTAGGTGAGGGTTCCTCACCGGGAGAGAGCGCGGCGGGCCGCGGCGATGACGCGGGTTCGCCCGCCCCGGGGGAGTGAACCGCGTCACTCCCCCGGGGCGGGCCGGCGGTCCGCCGCCGTCAGCTGTCGAAGCCGAGGCCGAACCGGTCGAGGGTCTTCAGCCACAGGTTGCGGCGGCCGCCGCGGGCGTCGGCCCGCGCCAGGGACCACTTGGTGAGGGTGATCCCCGTCCAGGCGAACGGTTCGGGCGGGAACGGCATCGGCTTGGACCGCACCATCTCCAGCCGGGTGCGCTCGGTGCGCGCGCCGTCGAGGAGGTCCAGCATCACGTCGGCTCCGAAGCGGGTGGCGCCGACGCCGAGGCCGGTGTAGCCGGCCGCGTAGGCGACCCTGCCGGAGTGGACGGTGCCGAAGAACGCCGAGAAGCGGGAGCAGGTGTCGATCGCCCCGCCCCAGGCGTGGCTGAAGCCGAGGCCCTCCAGCTGCGGGAACGCCGTGAAGAAGTGCTGCGCCAGCTTGAGGTAGGTCTCCGGCCGGTGGTCGTACTCGGAGTCCAGGCGCCCCTTGTACGGATAGACGGCGTCGTAGCCGCCCCACAGGATCCGGTGGTCCGGGGTGATGCGGAAGTAGTGGAACTGGTTGGCGCTGTCGCCCATGCCCTGGCGGTTCTGCCAGCCGATGGCCTCCCGCTGGTCGGCGGTGAGCGGCTCGGTCATGAGGGCGTAGTCGTAGACGGGGACCGTGAACGGCCGGATCCGCCGGACCAGCGAGGGGAAGATGTTGGTGCCGAGCGCGACCCGCCGGGCGAAGATCCGCCCGTAGGGGGTGCGGACGGCCATTCCGGCGCCGGAGGAGCCCAGCGACAGGCCGCGGGTGTTCTCGTAGATGCGCACGCCGAGGCCGAGGCAGGCCTGCTTCAGGCCCCAGGCGAGCCGGGCGGGGTTCAGCATGGCGACGCCGTCGGTGTCCCACAGGCCGGCGAGGAAGGTCGGCGAGTCGACCTCGGCGCGCAGGGCGTCGCGGTCGAGCCAGCGCATGCCGTCCGCGAGGCCGAGCTTCTCGGCCTCCTGGTGGAGCTCGCGGAGCTCCTCGACCTGGTGCGGCTCGGTGGCGACGTCGATCTCGCCGGTGCGCTCGAAGTCGCAGTCGATGCCGTAGCGGGCGACGGCCGCCTCGATCTCGTCGAGGTTGCGGGCGCCGAGCTCCTCCAGCTTCGCGAGCTCGCCGGGCCAGCGGGCCAGGCCGTTGGCGAAGCCGTGGGTGAGGGAGGCGGCGCAGAAGCCGCCGTTGCGTCCGGAGGCGGCCCAGCCCGCCTCCTTCGACTCGATGAGGACGACGTCCCGGGCGGGGTCGCGCTCCTTGGCGATCAGCGCCGTCCACAGGCCGCTGTAGCCCCCGCCGATGACGAGCAGGTCGCAGGCCTCGTCGGAGGTCAGGGCCGGCTGGGCGGGGGGCTTGCCGGGGTCGTCCAGCCAGTACGAGACCGGCAGTGCTTCGGAAAGGGATTTCGCAACACTTCGCATGGCGACTGGGGCCATGTCTTCCAACTCCCCACAGAGTTACTTGGGCTGTGCTTTCTTGCGGCGGTTGCCGACGATCTGGGCGGCGAGGACCACCAGCACCGCGATGACGAACATCGCCGTGCCGATGACGTTGATCTGCACGGGCGTACCGCGCTGGGCCGAGCCCCACACGAACATGGGGAAGGTGACGGTGTTGCCCGAGTTGAAGTTGGTGATGATGAAGTCGTCGAAGGACAGGGCGAAGGACAGCAGGGCGCCCGCCGCGATGCCCGGCGCCGCGATCGGCAGCGTGACCCGCAGGAAGGTCTGCACGGGGCTCGCGTAGAGGTCGCGGGCGGCCTCCTCCAGCCGCGGGTCCATCGACAGCACGCGCGCCTTGACGGCGGCGACGACGAAGCTGAGGCAGAACATGACGTGGGCGATCAGGATCGTCCGGAAGCCCAGCTCGACGCCCATGTTCAGGAACAGGGCGAGCAGCGAGGCGGCCATGACGATCTCGGGCATGGCCATCGGCATGAAGATCAGCGAGTTGACCGCGCCGCGTGCCCGGAACCGGTAGCGGACGAGGGCGAAGGCGATGGCCGTGCCGAGCAGGGTCGCGCCCAGCGTGGCCCACAGGGCGATCTGGAGGGACAGGGCGAGGGAGCCGCACAGGTCGGCGACCCCGCAGGGGTCCTTCCAGGCGTCGAGGGAGAACTCCTGCCAGGCGTAGTTGAAGCGCCCGGAGGGGTTGTTGAACGAGAAGACGGTGACGACGACGTTCGGCAGGACCAGGTAGGCGAGGGTCAGGAGGCCGAGGACGGTGACGAGGTTGCGGCGGAGCCAACGCATCAGACCAGGTCCTCCGTCCCCGCGCGGCGGATGTAGATGGTGACCATGACCAGCACGGCGGCCATGAGGATGAAGGACAGCGCGGCGGCCGTCGGGTAGTCGAGGATCCGCAGGTACTGGGACTGGATGACGTTGCCGATCATCCGGGTGTCCGTCGAGCCGAGCAGCTCGGCGTTGACGTAGTCGCCGCTCGCCGGGATGAAGGTGAGCAGGGTCCCGGAGACCACGCCCGGCATCGACAGCGGGAAGGTGACCTTCCGGAAGGTCGTCGCGGGGTGGGCGTACAGGTCGCCGGCGGCTTCGTGCAGCCGCGGGTCGATCCGCTCCAGCGAGGTGTACAGCGGCAGGATCATGAAGGGCAGGAAGTTGTACGTCAGGCCGCAGACCACCGCGAGCGGGGTGGCGAGCACGCGCTCGCCCTGGGTCAGGCCGAGCCAGCTGGTGACGTCGAGGAAGCCGACGCTGTTGAGGACGGCGACGACGGGCCCGCCGTCGGCCAGGATCGTCTTCCAGGCCAGCGTGCGGATCAGGAAGCTGGTGAAGAACGGCGCGATGACCAGCACCAGAAGCAGGTTGCGCCAGCGGCCGGCCTTGAAGGCGATCAAGTACGCCAGCGGGTAGCCGAGGAGCAGGCACAGCAGGGTCGCGGTGCCGGCGTACAGCAGGGAGCGCAGGAACTGCGGGTAGTACTCGGCGAGGGCGTCCCAGTAGGTGCGGAAGTGCCAGGTGACCTCGAAGCCCTCTTCGAGGGAGCCGGTCTGCACCGAGGTGGAGGCCTGGTAGGCCATCGGCAGGACGAAGAAGACCAGCAGCCACAGGATGCCGGGCAGCAGCAGCCAGTACGGGACGAGCCGCTTGCGCAGGGACGGCCGGTGGACGGGTGGCTCGGCCGGGGCGGGGGCCTCGGGCGGCGCCGCGGTGGCGGTCATGCGCCCTCCTCGACCGTCTCGACGCCCGCGTCGATGTCCTGGGCGGCGTCCAGCCCGAAGGTGTGCTCCGGGTTCCAGTGCAGGACGACCTCGGCGCCGGGGACCAGGCGGTCGTCGCGCTCGATGTTCTGCACGTACACCTCCAGCTCCGGGCAGACGGGGCTGTCGATGACGAACTGGGTGGACACGCCGATGAAGGAGGAGTCGGCGATCCGCCCGGCGACCTTGTTCCGGCCGGCCGCGACGGCCCCCTCCTCGGCCGCGGGCACCAGGGAGATCTTCTCGGGGCGCACCCCGACCAGCAGCCGGCCGCCGGCCTTCGGGGCGGTCGAGCAGCGGGCCCGGGGCAGCCGGAGCCTGGTGCCCGCCGACGCGACGGTGACGTCGTCGCCGCCGGCCTCCAGGACCTCGGCCTCGATCAGGTTGGAGGTGCCGAGGAAGTTCGCGACGAACGTGGTGCGCGGGTTCTCGTACAGCTCGGCGGGGGCGCCCAGCTGCTCGACGCGGCCGCCGTTCATCACGGCCACGGTGTCGGCCATGGTCATGGCCTCCTCCTGGTCGTGGGTGACGTGCACGAAGGTGATGCCGACCTCGGTCTGGATCCGCTTGAGCTCCAGCTGCATCTGGCGGCGCAGCTTGAGGTCGAGGGCGCCGAGGGGCTCGTCGAGGAGGAGCACCTGGGGGTGGTTGATGAGCGCGCGGGCGACCGCGACGCGCTGCTGCTGGCCGCCGGAGAGCTGGTGCGGCTTGCGCTGGGCGAACTGGCCGAGCTCGACGAGCTCCAGCATGTCCTCGACCTGTTTCCTGACGGACTTGATGCCGCGGCGGCGCAGCCCGAAGGCGACGTTCTCGAAGATGCTCAGGTGCGGGAAGAGGGCGTAGCTCTGGAAGACCGTGTTGACGGGGCGCTTGTACGGGGGCAGCTGCGTGACGTCGCGGTCGCCCAGGTGGACGGTGCCGGTGGAGGGCTCCTCCAGGCCGGCGATCATCCGCAGGGTGGTGGTCTTCCCGCAGCCGGAGGCGCCGAGCAGGGCGAAGAACGAGCCCTGCGGGATGGTCAGGTCGAGGGGGTGCACGGCCGTGAAGGTGCCGTAGTGCTTGCTGATCCCGGCGAGGCGGACATCTCCGCCCGCGGTCTTGTCAGTCATGGGTCGCGGCCTTCGGTGGTGGTGTTCGTCGGAAGAGGGCGGGGGTGCCGGCACGGGGTCCGTCAGGCTCCGATGAGCTTGGCGAACTTCTCCTCGTACTCGGTCTCTTCCTCGCTGGTGAGCATGCGGAAGGCATGGGCCCTGGCGGCCATTTCCTCGTCGGGGATGATCAAGGGGTTGTCCGCGAGCGCGGGATCGATTTTCGCAAGGTCGTCCTTGACCCCCGCCACCGGGCACACGTAGCTGATGAAGGCGGCGAGCTGGGCTGCGATCGGGGGCTCGTAGTAGAAGTCGATGAGCTTTTCGGCGTTGGCCTTGTGCCGGGCGCGGGCCGGTACGAGCAGGTTGTCGCTGGAGGTGATGTAGCCCGCGGCCGGAATCGCGTACTGGATGTCCGGGTTGTCCGCCTGCAGCTGGATGACGTCGCCAGCCCAGGCGAGGCAGGCCGCCAGATCGCCCTTGTCCAGGTCCGCGGTGTAGTCGTTGCCGGTGAAGCGGCGGATCTGCTTGCTGTCCACGCCCTTCTGCAGGCGGGCGATGGCCGCGTCGTAGTCGGCGGTGGTGAAGGACTCCGGGGACTTGCCCTGGTCGAGGAGGGTCATGCCGACGCTGTCGCGCATCTCGCTGAGGAAGCCGACCCGGCCCTTGAGGGTGGGGTCGTCGAGCATCTGCGTGACGGAGTCGACCTTCCTGCCGCCCGTCGCCTTGGTGTTGTAGGCGATGACGGTGTTGATGCCGGTCCACGGGTAGCTGTACGCCCGGCCCGGGTCCCAGTCGGGGCTGCGGTACTGCGGGATCAGGTTGGCGAAGGCGTGCGGCAGGTGGGAGGGGTCGAGTTTCTGGGCCCAGCCGAGGCGGATGATGCGGGCCGCGAGCCAGTCGGTGACGACGATCAGGTCGCGGCCGGTGTCCTGGCCGGCCGCCAGCTGGGGGCGGATCTTGCCGAAGAACTCGACGTTGTCGTTGATGTCCTCGGTGTAGTTGACCTCGATGCCCGTCCGCTTCGTGAACTCCTCCAGCGTCGGGTGGACCTTCTCGTCGTCGCTGACGTCCATGTACTCGGTCCAGTTGGAGAAGTTGACGGTCTTCTCCGCCTGCGAGCGGTCCTCGGACGCGGCGGCGTCCTCGCCGCCGCGCTTCGCGGGCGGGATGCCGCACGCGGACAGCGACGCCAGGCCGCCGAGGGTGAGCGCCCCGGCGCCGGAGGCGCGCAGCAGCGAGCGGCGGGTGAGGGCGCCGCGCCCGCTGGTGAGGCTGCGCCGCATCGCGGCGAGCTGTGCCGCGGAGAGCCGGTCGGGCTCGTTGTGCTGCATGGACTGTGCCCTTTCGGGATGGGCGGGCCGCTGGTCGGGCGGGCCCTGCTGCTGCTATCGGTCCCCGAAGATCGTGCGGTGCCAGTCTTTGGCCGCCACCGCCGTGTTGTCGTACATGACGTGCTTGACCTGCGTGTACTCCTCGAAGGAGTACGAGCTCATGTCCTTTCCGAAGCCGCTCGCCTTGTAGCCGCCGTGGGGCATCTCGCTGATGATCGGGATGTGGTCGTTGATCCAGACGCAGCCCGCCCTGAGTTCGCGGGTCGCGCGGTTCGCACGGTAGACGCCGCGGGTCCAGGCGGAGGCGGCGAGGCCGTAGGGGGTGTCGTTGGCGAGGGCGAGGCCCTCGTCGTCGGTGTCGAAGGGGAGGACGACGAGGACCGGTCCGAAGATCTCGGCCTGGACGGCCTCGCTGTCCTGCGGCGCGCCGGTGATGAGGGTGGGCCGGTAGTAGGCGCCGCCGGCGAGGGTGCCGCCGGGGGCGGAGCCGCCGGTGACGACGGTGGCGTAGCCGCGGGCCCGCTCGACGAAGCCGGCGACGCGGTCGCGGTGGGCGTGGGAGACGAGCGGGCCCAGGTCGGTGGAGGGGTCGAAGGGGTCGCCGAGGCGGACGCCCTCCATCAGCTCGGCGACGCGGGCGGTGAAGGCCTCGTACAGCGGGCGCTGGACGTACGCGCGGGTGGCGGCGGTGCAGTCCTGGCCGCTGTTGATCAGTGATGCGGCGACGGCGCCGTGGGCGGCGGCCTCCGGGTCGGCGTCGTCGAAGACGACGAAGGGGGCCTTGCCGCCGAGCTCCAGGTGGAGCCGCTTGACGGTGGCGGTGGCGATCTCGGCGACGCGCCTGCCGACGGCGGTGGAGCCGGTGAAGGAGGTCATGGCGACGCCGGGGTGGCCGACGAGGTGCTCGCCGGCGTCGCGGCCGGCTCCGGTGACGATGTTGACGACGCCGTCCGGGATGCCCGCCTCGGTCACGGCCCGCGCGAACATCAGGGAGGTGAGGGGGGTGGTCTCGGCGGGCTTGAGGACGACGGTGTTGCCCGCGGCGATGGCCGGGAGGATCTTCCAGGCGGCCATCTGGAGGGGGTAGTTCCAGGGGGCGATGGAGCCGACGACGCCGATGGCCTCGCGGCGTACGTACGAGGTGTGGTCGCCCGAGTACTCGGCGGCGGCCTGGCCCTGGAGGTGGCGGGCGGCGCCGGCGAAGAACGCCGTGTTGTCGACGGTGCCCGGCACGTCGAACTCGCGGGACAGCTTGATCGGCTTGCCGCACTGGAGGGACTCGGCGTACGCGAAGTCCTCCGCCTGCTCCGCGAGGACGGACGCCAGCCGGTGCAGGGCCTCGGAGCGCTCCCCGGGGGTGGCGCCGGACCAGGCCGGGAAGGCGCCGGCGGCCGCGGCGACGGCCGCGTCCACGTCGGCGGCGGAGGCCAGGGCGTAGGTCAGCACCTCCCTGCCCGTCGCGGGGTCGACCACGGTGTGGGACCGGCCTGAGCTGCCGTGGGACGGACGGCCGCCGATGTACTGCGCGCCGTCGGCGAAGCGTTCCTCAACCTGGAAGCGATTACCCATCACGCTCTCACGCTCTCGTGGCTTCAGCTCGAATGGAGTGCCGATCCTGACAGAGGTGTTACCCGCGGCCAAGGGATTCCGTTGTTGCCTTTTGATTACGCGACGGAATCGGTCGACCATGTGTCGAGACACTCCCCAAATCCCGTACGAAGTGTCCGTGGAGACTGCCAGACTCCCGTGCATGGAGAAGATCGACAAGTTGATCGAGCAGGTCAGCCGAGGTGACCGGGTGAAGTTCCTGCCGTTCTGGGGGCACCGGCCCCGTCCGGACGGCTCGCTCGGCCCGAGCTGCCTCAGCCAGTGGTGGCCGTCTCCGTTCACCGTGGACGGCGTCCGCTACGAGACGGCGGAGCACTGGATGATGGCCGGGAAGGCCCGCCTGTTCGGCGACGCGGAGGCCGGGCGCGCGGTGCTGGCCGCGGCGACCCCGGCCGAGGCGAAGAAGGCGGGGCGGCTCGTCCGCGGCTTCGACGACGCCGTGTGGGAGCGGGAGCGCTTCGGGATCGTCGTGGAGGGCAGCCTCCACAAGTTCCGCTCCACGCCCGAGCTGACCGGCTACCTGCTCTCGACGGGGCGGCGCGTCCTCGTCGAGGCGAGCCCGATGGACCGCGTCTGGGGCATCGGGCTCGCCGCGGACGACGAGCGGGCGCTGGACCCGGCCCGCTGGCGCGGGCTGAACCTGCTCGGGTTCGCCCTGATGGAGGCCCGCGAGCGGCTCCTCGCCGGGGAGTAGCCGGCCCCGGTCAGACCTTCTCGCGCATGCGGGTGTCCGAGTACGGGCTGTCGGTCCCGGAGTCGGACTCGCCGTGCAGGAAGCCGGCGACGGCGAACGCGAGCGTGAGCGCGCCGAGGAGGGCGCCCGTGACGCCGAGGATGAGGCCGGCCAGCGCCATGCCGCCGTTGGTGGCCTCCCCGCGGGCCGCCCGGTTGCGGCCGAGCACGCCGAGGACGATCGCTGCGACGCCGAGCCCGACGGCGATGAGGTTCAGGGCGCACCCGACCACCGCGACGATGCCGAGCACCAGGGCGGCGACGCCGAGGCCGTTGCGCGGCTGGGCGCCGTACAAGGGGTGGCCGAGGGGTCCGGCGCCGGGGTGGGCC
>NZ_RPSE01000188.1:0-11576 GCF_003949955.1 Streptomyces sp. WAC05292 | reverse complement strand
ACGTCCGCTCCGAGGCCGCACGCCTCATCGCCGAGCGCACCCCCGGCGACCTGGACAAGGTCTTCTTCACCAACGGCGGCGCCGAGGCCGTCGAGAACGCCGTCCGCATGGCCCGCCTGCACACCGGCCGCCAGAAGGTCCTCTCCGCGTACCGCTCCTACCACGGCGCCACCGCCGCCGCGATCAACCTGACCGGCGACCCGCGCCGCTGGCCCTCCGACACCGGCTCCGCCGGGGTGGTCCACTTCTGGGGGCCCTTCCTCTACCGCTCGCCCTTCCACGCGACCACGGAGGCCGAGGAGTGCGAGCGGGCCCTGACCCACCTCGCCGACACCATCGCCTTCGAGGGGCCCGCCTCGATCGCCGCGATCATCCTGGAGACCGTCCCCGGCACCGCCGGCATCATGGTGCCGCCCGCCGGATACCTGGCCGGCGTACGCGAGCTCTGCGACCGGTACGGCATCGTCTTCATCCTCGACGAGGTCATGGCCGGCTTCGGCCGCACCGGCCGCTGGTTCGCCGCCGAGCACTGGGGCGTCACCCCCGACCTGATCACCTTCGCGAAGGGCGTCAACAGCGGATACGTCCCCCTCGGCGGCGTCGCCATCTCCGCCGCCGTCGCCGAGACGTTCGCCACCCGCCCCTACCCGGGCGGGCTGACCTACTCGGGGCACCCGCTGGCCTGCGCCGCCGCGGTCGCCACCATCCGCACGATGGAGGAGGAGGACGTCGTCGGGCACGCCGCCCACCTCGGACGCGACGTGATCGGCCCCGCGCTCGCCGAGATCGCCGAACGCCACCCGTCGGTCGGCGACGTCCGCGGCCTCGGCGCCTTCTGGGCCGTCGAGCTCGTCCGCGACCGGGAGACCCGCGAGCCGCTCGTCCCGTACAACGCCTCCGGTGCCGACAACGCGCCGATGGCCGAGTTCGCGGCCGCCTGCAAGGCCTCCGGGCTGTGGCCGTTCACCAACATGAACCGCGTGCACGTCGTCCCGCCCTGCACCGTCACCGAGGCCGAGGCGAAGGAGGGCCTGGCCCTGCTGGACGAGGCGCTCACCGTCGCCGACCGGCACACGGCCTCCGCCTGACCGGGGCCAACTCGATAACAGCACCGAATCGATCGGTTTTCGGCCGCGCTGCCTGCCCTAAGGTGTCCGAAGTTCACCCCAAGGAGTAAGGACCCCCATGGCAGGCAGCGCCGCCGTCACCCGCAACACACTCCGCCGGCAGATCGCGGACGCGCTGCGCGACGAGGTGCTGGCGGGGCGCCTGCCACCCGGCACCGAGTTCACCGTCAAGCAGATCGCCGAACAGTACGGCGTCTCCGCCACGCCCGTGCGCGAGGCGCTCGTCGACCTTGCCGCGCAGGGGCTGCTGGAATCCGACCAGCACCGCGGCTTCCGCGTGCGCGTCTTCACCCTGGACGACTTCCGGGGGATGATCGAGGCCCGTACGCTCATAGTCGACGGGATCTTCCGGCGGCTCGTGGAGCGCGGCACCGCGCCCGGCTGCGGCGAGAGGCTGGTGTCGGTGCGCCGTCGGGCCGAAGAGGCGTGTCGGGCCGTGCAGAGCGGCTCGCTCGAAGTGCTGATCGGCTACGACCTGCGCTTCTGGAGGGAGCTGAGCGGGCTGGTCGGCAACACGTACATCTCGGATTTCCTGCACCGCATCCGCGTGCAGTGCTGGGTCTTCGCCGTGCCGCACCTGAAGGCGGCACCGGACCTGAACGCCGGGCTGTGGTCCGGCCACAACGAGCTGATCGACGCGGTCACCCGCGGCGACGCCGACGAGGTGCGCCGCCTCGTGTACGCGTACAACCAGCACGGCCTGGACTGGGCCGCCACGCTGAAGACGGCCGACGCGTGAGCGCCGCGAACGCGGACTCCGCCGCCACCCTGCCCGACCCGGCCGCCGCCCCGGGCGGCCCCGCCGCGCCCGCCGGCCTGTCCGTCGTCCTCCCCGCCTACCGTGACGGACACCGCATCCGGGCCACGGCCGCCGCCCTCCGCGAGCACCTCGACTCCCGCCTCGGGACCGGCCCCGCCGCCTGGGAGGTCGTCGTCGCCGACGACGGCTCCGACGACGGCACCGCCGCCGCCGTCCTGGCCGAGGCGGCCGCCGATCCGCGGATCCGGCTCGTCCGCCTCGACGCCCCCCGCGGCCGGGGCGCCGCCCTGCGCGCCGGAGTCGCCGCCTCCACGGGCCGCCGCATCCTCCTGGCCGACGCCGGGCTCGCCGTGCCGCCGGAGGAACTGGACCGCCTCGAACCGCTCCTGGCCCCGCCCGCGGACCTCCCCGCCGACCGGAACCCGCACGCCCCGGCCCCCGAAGCCGCCGAAGCCGCCGAAGCCCCCCGGCTCCCCGTCGCCGTCCTCGGCCGCACCGGCAGCCGCCTCGTCCGCGCCCTCGGCATCCCCGGCGTCCCCGGCTTCCGGGCCGACACCTGCGGCTTCGCCCTCCTCGACGGCGACCGGGCGCGTGCCGCCTTCGCCGCCTCCGCCCTCGACGGCCCCGCCGTCGACGCCGAGGTGACCCGGCTGCTGCGCCGCGAGTCCGGACCCGGCGCCGTCGCCGAAGTGCCCGTCCGCCGCTCCGCCGCGCCGACCGGCCCGCCCGGCCGCCGCCCCGCGGGCGGCCGCCGCCGCGCGCTCGCCGACCTGTGGCGCCTGAACGCCGGCGGCCTCGCCGTCGCCGGGGTGTTCCTCGCCCTGTCCTTCTACCTCTTCCACGGCCTGTGGGCCGACCTCGACGGCCGCTACCTGCGCGACGCCCTCCAGGACCAGAACCAGTGGGAGTGGTTCACCGGCGTCGTCACCGACAACGTCACCCATCTGCGGAACCCGCTCTTCACGACCGCCCAGGGCATGCCCGACGGCGTGAACCTGATGGCGAACGCCACGATGCTCGGCCTGAACGTCCCGTTCATCCCGATCACGCTGCTGTTCGGGGAGACCGTCACCTTCGCCCTCGTCCTCACGCTCGGCATGGCCGCCAGCGCCTGGACCTGGTACTGGCTGATCCGCCGCCGCTTCGTCCGCGGCCGGTGGGCCGCCGCCGCGGGCGGGGCGCTCGCCGCGTTCGCGCCGCCGATGGTCTCGCACGCCAACGGCCACCCGAACTTCGTCGTCCTCTTCATGCTGCCGCTGATCGTCGACCGCGCCCTGCGCCTGTGCGAGGGCCGCCGCGTCGTCCGCGACGGCGTACTGCTCGGCCTGTTCGCGGCGTACCAGATCTTCATCGGCGAGGAGCCGCTGCTCATCGCCGCCCTCGGCATGCTGCTGTTCTGCCTGGCGTACCTGGCGGTCGACCGGCGGCGCGCCCTCGCCGCCGCGCGGCCCCTCGCGCGCGGCCTCGCCATCGCGCTGGCCGTGTGCCTGCCGCTGGTGGCGGTCCCGCTGTACTGGCAGTTCCTCGGCCCGCAGAGCTACCACTCGGTCCTCCACGGCGACAACGCCGGCAACAGCCCGCGCGCACTGATCGAGTACGCCGCCCGTTCCCTCTTCGGCGACGCCGAGACCGCCGCCCGGCTCTCCATGAACACCACGGAGCAGAACGCCTTCTACGGGTGGCCGCTGCTCGCCTTCGGCACCGCCGTGTGCGTCTGGCTGTGGCGCCGGCCCGGCATCCGCGCGCTGGCCCTCACCGGCGCCGCCGCGCTGCTGCTCTCGCTGGGGCCCCGGGTGCGGCTGCCGCTCACCGACATCGTGCTGCCCGGCCCCTGGGCGGCGCTCGCCCACGCGCCGCTGTTCGAGTCGGTGATCGAGGGGCGGGTCGCGATGGTGTGCGCCCCGATCCTCGGCATCCTGCTGGCGCTGGCCCTCGACGGGGCCGCCCGCGCCCGGGCGCGCGAGCTGCGGACGCTCGGCCTGCTCGCGGCGGCCGCCGCGGTGATCCCGGTGCTGCCGCTGCCGCTCGCGGTACGGGACCGGGCGCCGGTGCCCGCGTTCGTCACCTCGGGCGCCTGGAAGGACTACGTCCGCGAGGGCGAGGCCCTCGTCCCCGTGCCGCTCCCCGACCCCGGGCAGGCCGACGCGCTGCACTGGCAGGTCGAGGCGGACTTCGGCTTCCGGCTGGCCGGCGGCTACTTCAACGGCCCGTGGGGCGAGGACCGCATCGGCATCTACGGGGCCCCGCCGCGGCACCTGTCGAACCTGCTGCGGGACGTCCGCTACGGCGCCCCGGCCCCGGAGGCCACCCCGGAGTGGCGGGAGCAGGCCCGCCGGGACCTGGCGCACTGGAAGGCGGGCGCGGTGGTGCTGCCCTCCCAGGACCGGGCCGACGAACTGCGGGGCCTCCTGACGGGGCTGCTCGGCGCGGAGCCGGAGCGGGTCCGGGACGTCTGGGTCTGGCGGGTGGGCCCGCGGTAGCGGCTCGGGGCGCCGGGCCCACCCGATGGCCGGAGACCGCCCCCGGCGGCCCCCGGGTTCTGCGCAGCCCTTCGCTCTGGGTGTCCGGAGCACTACGCTGGCGGCATCGGCGCGACAACGACTGATCGGAGCCCGAGTGGCCTGTGACCTGTGGCTGGTTCCCCTTGTCGACGTGCTGTGCCACAGCGCCGACAACCCCTTCGCGGAAGAGATCGCCTCGTACGACAAGGCGCTGGGCGAGGCCGGGCTGCCGTCCGTGCCGGTCTTCGCGTACATGCCGGGGCTGAGCGGGGACGTCGCCCCGGTCGCCGGCTTCGACTACGACGCCCTGCACTTCCTGCGGCGGGCCTACCTGCTGCGGGTCTGCGGGCTGCCGGTGACGCCCGTCGACGAGCTGGGCGGGGACTACGAGCAGCTGCTGGAGATGTTCGAGGCGGCGGCCCAGCAGTCGCACCTGGTCTGGCACTACGACCACGCGGGCGCGTACGTGCCGGTGGACTTCGAGGCGCCGCTGGCCAACGAGGAACTGCTGGCCGGGGGCGGCCCGCTGGGTTCCGCGCAGGGCCTGCTGCGGGAGCTCGCGGTGGTGGCCCCGGCGATCGGGATCGACCCGGCGAACCCGCCGGTGGCGCCGGCCCCGCCCGGGCGGCCGACGTCGCTGGAGGAGCCGGCGGGGCCGATTCCGCACGACGACAGCCCCTTCGCGCGGGAGCGGGAAGCGGGCAGGCGGCGCGCCGGCCTCCGACGCGCGGCCGGCGGACCCGCCGAGGGACTGCATCACCAGCGGCGCCGGGCCGACGCTGAACTCGACCATCCACTCGGCCGTCTCCGAGCGCACCAGCTCCGTGACGTCCTCCGAGAAGCGGCGCAGGACCGTCAGGCAGCGCTCGGCGGCCTCGCTGGCGGTGCCCTCGGTGGGCCCCAGCACCTCGCGCACGTTCTCCGAGGCCCAGTCGAACTGGAGGGTCTGCAGGCGGCGCTGCACCGCCTGCGCCGTGGCGACGTCGCGCATCCAGCCGGAGGTGAGGCCGAAGAACCGGTCGCAGGCCAGGCAGGCGGCGCTCACCAGCAGTGCGAGGTAGCCGTACTGCGACGCGCCCTGCGCGGCCCCGGCCAGTTCCAGCAGCGGCATCGCGGCGCCGGCGACCGCACCGGCCGCCGTTCCCGCCCGCAGGATCCGCGCGCCCCGCCGCTTGAACGCCCGGTCGGAGAGGTACCACTCGGCGGTGCGCAGCGCGTCGGCCTCGACCCGCCGGTAGAGCTCGTCCAGCCGCTCGGCCGGCTCGCCCCAGTCCCCGAGGGGGAACGGCCCCCCGGTCAGGTCGCCCGCCGCCATCGGTCCGCCGCCCTCCTCCCGGGGGTCCCGGGGCTCCCGGGGATCCCGGGCCGGCCCCTCGGGCTGCATCTCCGGCTGGCTCACCCGGCGCTCCCTCTGCTGCGCTGACGTGTGGTGGTGCGCGTGTGCTAAATGGTGCGCATGCCCTTTCCTACCTTCGAATGGCGGCCGGTGGGCGGGGAATCCCCGGTTTTCCGCCCGCAGGAAGGTCCCCATCAGCGGTGCGCACGCCGCGCCCCTCACTCGAAAGAGTTGGTCCTCTCGGCGTAGGGCGCTGCGCGCGGTGAGCACGTAGGCTCGGATTGACCAAGCGTCCCGACGTACGGAGTGAATCACCCGATGTTTCCCGGTGGCGGTCAGCCCAACATGCAGCAGCTGCTCCAGCAGGCCCAGAAGATGCAGCAGGACCTCGCGGCGGCCCAGGAGGAGCTGGCGCGCACGGAGGTCGACGGCCAGGCCGGAGGCGGCCTGGTCAAGGCGACCGTGACGGGCTCCGGCGAGCTGCGCGCGCTGGTGATCGACCCGAAGGCGGTGGACCCGGAGGACACCGAGACCCTCGCCGACCTGGTCGTGGCCGCCGTGCAGGCGGCGAACGAGAACGCCCAGGCGCTCCAGCAGCAGAAGCTCGGCCCGCTGGCCCAGGGCCTGGGCGGCGGCAGCGGCATCCCCGGCCTGCCGTTCTAGCCCCTCCCCGCACCCCCCACCCGATAGCGAAAGAAGGCGTTCCGTTGTACGAAGGCGTGGTCCAGGACCTGATCGACGAGCTGGGCAGGCTGCCCGGCGTCGGGCCCAAGAGCGCGCAGCGGATCGCCTTCCACATCCTGCAGGCGGAGCCGGCGGACGTCCGGCGCCTCGCGCACGCCCTGCTGGAGGTCAAGGACAAGGTCCGGTTCTGCGCGGTGTGCGGGAACGTGGCGCAGGAGGAGCAGTGCGGCATCTGCCGCGACCCGCGCCGCGACACCTCCGTGATCTGTGTGGTGGAGGAGCCGAAGGACGTCGTCGCGATCGAGCGGACCCGCGAGTTCCGCGGCCGGTACCACGTCCTGGGCGGGGCGATCAGCCCCATCGAGGGCGTCGGCCCGGACGACCTGCGCATCCGCGAGCTGCTCGCCCGGCTCGCGGACGGCGCGGTGACCGAGCTGATCCTGGCGACGGACCCGAACCTGGAGGGCGAGGCGACGGCCACGTACCTCGCGCGCATGATCAAGCCCATGGGCCTGAAGGTCACCCGCCTGGCCAGCGGGCTCCCCGTCGGGGGAGACCTGGAGTACGCGGACGAGGTCACGCTCGGGCGTGCCTTTGAAGGAAGGCGACTTCTCGATGTCTGACGCAACGCTGCACGCCCTGGGACAGGACCCGGACGACTTCGCCGTCCAGATCGCGGACCAGATCGAGTCGTTCATCGTCGCGGTCACCGAGGTGGCCAAGGGCGAGGACCCCGACAGCGCCGTGCCCTTCCTCCTGCTGGAGTTCTCGCAGCTGCTCCTGGCGGGCGGCCGGCTCGGTGCCTACCAGGACGTCCTGCCCGACGAGCGCTACGAGCCGGACCTGGGCCCCGAGCCGGACGTGGACGAGCTCCGCGAGCGCTTCGCGTACCTGCTGGAGCCGGTGGACGTCTACTCGGAGGTCTTCGACCCGTACGAGCCCCGGAAGGCGCCGGTGGCGCACCGGATCTCCGACGACGTGGCCGACGTGGTGGCCGACCTGCGGCACGGCCTGGCGCACTACCGGGCGGGCCGGACGGCCGAGGCGCTGTGGTGGTGGCAGTTCTCGTACTTCTCGAACTGGGGGCAGACGGCCTCGGCGACGCTGCGCGCCCTGCAGTCCCTCGTCGCGCACGTGCGGCTGGACCAGCCGCTGGCCGCGCTCGACGGGCTCGACACCGACGAGGACCTCGCCGAGGACGACCTCGCCGAGCAGGCCGGCCTGGTGATGGCCGAGGAACTCGGCAACGTCGGGCGCAGGCCCGTCCGCGACCCGGTCGGCGAGCGGTAGCGGCCGGACGGCGGCCGCCGCCCCCGCCCGCGGGCGGCGCGGCGGCGCGGCCCGGCGGGGCTTGGCACGGCGTGATCATGGGCTGAACGGGATGTCTCATGATGTGGTACTCGTCGGCCGTATTGCGGTCGCTCGTTACACTGGCCCGCGACCGCAGTACAGGAATGAGCGAGGAGCGCACGTGGGCCTTGTCGTGCAGAAGTACGGAGGCTCCTCCGTAGCCGATGCCGAAGGCATCAAGCGCGTCGCCAAGCGGATCGTGGATGCCAAGAAGAACGGCCACCAGGTGGTCGTCGTGGTTTCCGCGATGGGCGACACGACGGACGAGCTGATCGATCTCGCCGAGCAGGTATCCCCGATGCCTGCCGGGCGGGAATTCGACATGCTGCTGACCGCCGGAGAGCGGATCTCCATGGCGCTGCTGGCCATGGCGATCAAAAACCTGGGCCACGAGGCCCAGTCGTTCACGGGCAGCCAGGCAGGCGTCATCACCGACTCGGTCCACAACAAGGCGCGCATCATCGATGTCACGCCGGGCCGCATCCGCACCGCGCTCGACGAGGGCAACATCGCCATCGTCGCCGGCTTCCAGGGCGTGTCCGCGGACAGCAAGGACATCACCACCCTGGGCCGCGGCGGCTCCGACACGACCGCCGTCGCGCTCGCCGCGGCGCTCGACGCCGAGGTCTGCGAGATCTACACGGACGTCGACGGCGTCTTCACCGCCGACCCGCGCGTCGTGAAGAAGGCGCGGAAGATCGACTGGATCTCCTCCGAGGACATGCTGGAGCTGGCCGCCTCCGGCTCCAAGGTGCTGCTGCACCGCTGCGTCGAGTACGCGCGCCGTTACAACATCCCGATCCACGTCCGCTCGTCCTTCTCCGGACTGCCGGGTACCTGGGTCAGCAACGAGAAGCCCGAGTCGCAAGGGGACGAGCAGGTGGAGCACGCCATCATCTCCGGAGTCGCCCACGACGTCTCCGAAGCCAAGATCACTGTCGTCGGCGTCCCGGACAAGCCGGGCGAGGCCGCGGCGATCTTCCGCGCCATCGCGGACGCCGAGATCAACATCGACATGATCGTCCAGAACGTGTCCGCCGCCTCGACCGGTCTGACGGACATCTCCTTCACCCTCCCCAAGACCGAGGGCCACAAGGCCATCGACGCCCTGGAGAAGGCGAAGGCCGCGATCGGCTTCGACTCGCTGCGCTACGACGACCAGATCGGCAAGATCTCCCTGGTCGGCGCGGGCATGAAGACCAACCCGGGCGTCACCGCCTCCTTCTTCCAGGCGCTGTCCGACGCGGGCGTCAACATCGAGCTGATCTCCACCTCGGAGATCCGCATCTCGGTCGTGACCCGCCAGGACGACGTCAACGCCGCCGTCGTCGCCGTCCACACGGCCTTCGGCCTGGACTCCGACAGCGACGAGGCCGTCGTCTACGGAGGCACCGGACGATGACCCCCGCCCGGTCCTCCGGCCCGGTGCTCGCCGTGGTCGGGGCGACCGGCGCGGTCGGTTCCGTCCTGCTCCAGCTCCTGTCCGTACGGGCGGATGTCTGGGGCGAGATACGCCTGATCGCCTCCCCGCGCTCGGCCGGCCGCCGGCTGGCCGTCCGCGGGGAGGAGACCGAGGTGCTGGCCCTCACCGAAGACGCCTTCGACGGCATGGGCCGCGGCGACACCGCGGTCTTCCTGACCCCGGCCGACGTCTCCGCCCGCTGGGCTCCGGCCGCCACCGCGCGCGGCGCCGCCGTCGTCGACCAGTCCGCCGCCTTCCGGGAGGACCCCCGGGTTCCGCTGGTGGTGCCCGAGGTCAACGCCGAGGACGTGCGGGAGCGCCCGCGCGGCATCGTCGCCGGCCCCGACTGCGTCACCGCCGCCATGGCCGCGGCCCTCGGCGCCCTCCACGCCGAGTACGGGCTGCGCGACCTCACCGTCTCCTCGTACCAGGCCGCCAGCGCGGCCGGCCGGGCCGGCTCCGAGGCGCTGCGCCGCCAGATCTCCCTGGTCGCCGGGACCTCGCTCGGCGGGATGACCGGCGACGTGCGGCGGGCCGTAGGCGAGGACACCGGGCCCTTCGCGGGCCCCCTCGCGCTGAACGTGGTCCCCTGGTGCGGTGGTCTCGCCGCAGGCGGCTGGTCCACGCAGGAGCTGGCGATACGGGCGCAGACCCGCCGGATCCTACGGCTGCCGGCCCTGCCGGTGGCCGTGACCTGCGTCCAGGTACCGGTGATGACCGGCCACTCGCTGAGCCTGCGGGCCCGCTTCGACGGCGCCGTGGACGCCGGCCGGGCCCGGGAGGTCCTCCAGGCCGCGCCCGGCGTCGTCGTGGTCGACGACCCGGCTGCCGGCGAGTTCCCCACCCCCGTCGACGCGGCGGGCACGGACCCCGCCTGGGCGGGCAGGCTGCGGGCCTCCCTCGACGACCCGTGCTCGCTGGAGTTCTTCGTCTGCGCGGACAACCTGCTCCACGGGTCCGCGCTCAACGCCGTCCAGACCGCGGAACTGATCGCTGCTGAATTCGCGTAATGCACTTTGTAGGATCAGGTGCTGATCCCTAGATCAAGGTGATGGCCTGACTGCCGCCTGGACGGACTGGGGCAATCAGGAAGAGCGAGTACGCATGAGGGCAATGAACATATTGCTGGTGAAGCAGCCTCGCGCGTACAACCCTGGCGGGGGGACGCGTGTCCAACGGGCGTGGCAGAGGCACTTCTCGACTTCGCCGGCATCCCGGTGCGCAGCACGATCGCCGCGCCCCGGCGACGGCCCGGCCCGTCCGGCGGGTTCCCGGTGACCGTCCCGGTGCCGCCCGCCGTGCCGCCGCGCGGGCTGTCCGGCGTGCCGACCCGGGGCGGCCTCGTGCCCGCGCCGCGCGGTAGCGCGGGCGCCTCCGGCGAGGAAGGGGCACCCGAGGACGCCGCGGCCCGCGGCGCCGCCGAGGTGCGGGCGGCCGCCGGCGGCGACGCCGCCGAGCCGCGGGAGATCGTCGCCGGAACCACCGTCGACCACCTCACCGAGACCTACCGGGCCCACTACCGCTCCCTCCTCGGCCTGGCCGCCCTGCTCCTCGACGACACCGCATCCTGCGAGGACGTCGTCCAGGAGGCGTTCATCCGCGTCCACTCGGCCCGCAACCGGGTCCGCGACCGGGACAAGACCCTGGCGTACCTGCGCCAGACCGTCGTCAACCTCTCCCGCTCCGCACTGCGCCGCCGCATCCTCGGCCTCAAGCTGCTGTCCAAGCCGATGCCGGACATGGCCAGCGCCGAAGAGGGCGCGTACGACCAGCTGGAACGGGACGATCTCATCAAGGCCATGCGGGGGCTCCAGCGGCGGCAGCGCGAGGTGCTGGTGCTGCGGTACTTCGCGGACATGACCGAGGCCCAGGTCGCCGAGACCCTCGGCGTCTCCCTCGGATCGGTGAAGGCGTACGGATCGCGGGGCATTGCCGCGCTGCGTGTGGCGATGGAGGCTGCGCAGTCATGATGGACGACCACACCGGGCCGCGCGGCGGCGAGGAGCAGGAGCTCCGGACCCTGCTGCACGCAGCCGTCGCAGGACTGGAGCCCGCCGACGGCGCCCTGGAGCGGCTGCGCCACGCCGTCCCCGCCCGCCGGACCCGCCGGCGCCGCGCCCTCGTCGGCGCGGCGGCTGCCGTGCTGCTGGCCGGAGCCGGCGTACCGACCGCCCTCCACCTGGCCACCACCGCCGGCAGCGGCACCGCCGGCGGCCACTCCGCCATGGCCGGCCACGGACAGGACCCCGCGGCCGCGGGCGCCGGCGGCACCGGCACCCGCCACGACGGCGGCCACGCGTCGAACGCCCTCCCCGACGGCGGCAGCACCACCGGCCGCGGCCGCGGGGTCCTGTCC
>NZ_RPSE01000187.1:0-11598 GCF_003949955.1 Streptomyces sp. WAC05292 | reverse complement strand
TCGACGCCTGGTGCTCGGACAGACCCCGCGCCCGCACCCGCACCACACCCCTAGAAGCACTCCGCCCTGCCGACCAGAGGCCGGCAGGGCGGAGAAAGCTACGTGCCCTCAATTAGCCAACAGCATCTTCCCTGGGGAACACGGGGGCACCGCCGTTGCGCGGGAGGCCGGTCAGTCGCCGATCAGGGCGTCGACGAAGGCCTGCGGCTCGAACGGCGCGAGGTCGTCGGGGCCCTCGCCGAGGCCGATGAGCTTGACCGGGACGCCGAGTTCGCGCTGGACCGCGACGACGATGCCGCCCTTGGCGGTGCCGTCGAGCTTGGTCAGCACGATGCCGGTGATGTCGACGACCTCCGCGAAGACGCGGGCCTGGGTGAGGCCGTTCTGCCCGGTGGTGGCGTCCAGCACGAGGAGGACCTCGTCCAGCGGGCCGTGCTTCTCCACGACGCGCTTGACCTTGCCGAGCTCGTCCATGAGGCCGGTCTTGGTGTGCAGGCGGCCGGCGGTGTCGATGAGCACGACGTCGGCGCCCTCGGCGATGCCCTCCTTGACCGCGTCGAAGGCGATCGAGGCCGGGTCGCCGCCCTCGGGCCCGCGCACGGTGCGGGCGCCGACGCGCTCGCCCCAGGTCTGGAGCTGGTCGGCCGCGGCGGCGCGGAAGGTATCGGCCGCGCCGAGGACGACGCTGCGACCGTCCGCGACGAGGACGCGGGCCAGCTTGCCCGTGGTGGTGGTCTTTCCGACGCCGTTGACGCCGACGACCATCACGACGCCGGGGGTGTCGGCGCCGCTCTCCGTCTTCACGGACCGGTCGAGGTCGGCCCCGACCAGGGTGACGAGCTCCTCCTTCAGCAGGGCGCGCAGCTCGGCGGGGGTGCGGGTGCCCAGCACCCTGACCCGCTCGCGGAGCCGGTCGACGAGCTCCTGCGTCGGCACGACGCCGACGTCGGCGATGAGGAGGGTCTCCTCGATCTCCTCCCACGTGTCCTCGTCGAGGTGCTCGCGGGACAGGAGCGTCAGCAGCCCCTTGCCGAGGGAGTTCTGCGAACGGGCGAGGCGCGCGCGCAGCCGGACGAGGCGGCCGGCGGTGGGCTCGGGCACCTCGATCTCGGGGGCGGCCGGGGCCTCGGCCTCGGCGGCGGGCGCCTCGGGGGCCTCGGGGGCGGCGGCCTCCGCCTCGGGGAGGCCGACCTCCTCGATCGTGCGGCGCTGCTCCTCCGCCGTCGTGGCGGCGTCCTCCCCCACCTGGGGTTCGGCGGGAGGCGCGGTGATGGTCGGCGTGCTGGGCGGCGCCGGCGGCGGCAGCTGCTTCTTCTTGCGGCTGCTGACCACGAGCCCGCTGACCGCGCCGACCGCGACCAGGGCGATGAGTACTACGGCAAGGATGAGGATGTCCATAACGGCTTCAGTATGCGCGAACCTCCGCCCGGCACCGGGGCCGCGCACCGGGACCTTCCCCGCCGTTCGTGCGTTTGCGGCGGAAACTACGATGAGGGGCGAATTCCCGAAAATCACCTCATCGGAGCATGTATGCCTGCCGAGACTCCCGACGGCGCGATAGAGACCCGGGGGCTGGAACCCGTCCCCGACGCGGAGCGCACCGGACGCGTCCGCGAACTCGTCCCCACCTGGGTCGCCGCCAACATCAGCGTGCTGCTGCTGACCATGGGCGCCGGCCTGGTGATCTCCAACGGGCTCAACATCTGGCAGGTGCTCGTCGTCGCCGTGGCCGGCCCGGTCGTCTCGTACGGGCTCGTCGGGCTGATCTCGCTGGCCGGCAAGCGCGGCGGCTCGCCCGGCATGGCGCTCTCGCGGGCCGTCTTCGGGCAGCGCGGCAACCTCTTCCCCGGCGCGCTGATCTGGATCGCCCGCTGGGGCTGGGAGACCATCAACGCGGTCAGCGGTGCCTTCGCCCTGCTCACGGTGGTGGACCTGCTGTTCGGCGTGGAGAAGAACACCTTCCTGATCGTGGTCGCCCTGCTGCTCTTCGTGGGCTGCACGTTCCTCGTCTCCGGTCTCGGGATCAGCGCCCTGCGCGCCTGCTCGACCTGGTCGACCTACCTGTTCAACGCGTTCAGCGTGCTCGTCCTCGGCTACCTGGTCGCCGAGACGGACTGGGCGGCCGTGTTCGACCGGCCGGCCGGCTCGACCGCGATGACGGTCGCCGGCATCGGGACGATCGCCGCGGGCGGCATCAGCTGGGTGCCGTCGGGCCCGGACTTCACCCGCTACCTGCCGCGCACGGCCTCCGCCCGCGGCGTGGTCGGGGCGACGGTCGGCGGCGCGGCCGTCGTCGTGATCCCGATGGTGCTGATGGGGGCCGTCATGGCGGTGGGCACCCCGGACCTGGCCTCCGCGCAGGACCCGGTCTCCTTCATCGGGGAGCTGCTGCCCGCCTGGATCGCGGTGCCGTACCTGCTGATCGCCCTCGTCGGCATGCTGCTGATCAACTCGATGTCCATGTACTCGGCCGGGTTCACCGCGCAGACCCTGGGCATCAACGTGCCGCGGGCGGCCGCGGTCAGCGTCAACGCCGCCATCAGCCTGGTGTTCGGCTTCCTGCTGATGGTCGTCGCGACGAGCTTCTTCGGCTCGTTCATCTCCTTCCTGACGCTGCTGGCCGTGGCCTTCTCCGCCTGGATCGGCGTGTTCGGCGCCGACATGCTGCGCCGCACCTCGTACGACGGGCAGGCGCTGATGGACACGACGCGGACCAGCGCCTACTGGTACCGCGGCGGCTACGCCTGGCAGGCGATGGCCGCCTGGGGCGCGGCGCTCGCCGCGGGCCTGCTGTTCACCCGGGTCGACTGGTTCGCCGGCCCGCTCGCGGACACCTGGATCGGCGCCAACGGGCTGGGCTGGGCCGTCGGCATCGTCACCTCGGCCGTGCTGTACGCCGTCCTTCCGCGCCCGGCGGCCGCGCCGACGGGCGGGCCGCGGGACGGGGCCGGCGCATCGCGGGCGGAGTCGGAGCCCGCCGGGGCCCTGTCCATCTGACGCCGCCTCGGCTACCGTCCCCCTTCGCCGCCCGCGCACCGCATCCGGCGAAGGGGGACTTCCGCATGCCCGTCACCGTGGCCCGGTTCAACCTGGTCGACCCGCAGGGCACCCCCCGGACCCTGTCGGCCCGCTACCGGATGGCCCTGGAGATGGCCCGGTACGCGGACGACCGCGGCCTCGACACCGTCCAGGCGGAGGAGCACCACGGCACGGACAACAACTGGCTGCCCTCGCCGCTGGCGTTCGCGGGCGCCGTCCTCGGCGCGACGCGGCGCGTGACCGTGACCGTCTCGGCGATCATCGGCCCGCTGTACGACCCTCTGCGCGCCGCCGAGGACATCGCCGTCCTGGACCTGCTGAGCGGCGGCCGGCTCGTCACCGTCGCGGGCCTCGGCTACCGCCGGGAGGAGTACGAGCAGCACGGCGTCGACTGGGCCCTGCGCGGCCGGCTCCAGGACGAGCTGCTGGAGGCGCTGCTCGCGGCGTGGACGGGAGAGCCGTTCGCCTTCCGGGGCCGCACGGTGCGGGTGACGCCGGCGCCGTACACCCGGCCGCACCCGCCGCTGCTGGTGGGCGGCAGTTCGAGGGCGGCGGCCCGGCGGGCGGCCCGGCTGGGGCTGCCCTTCTTCCCGGGCGCGCACCTGCCGGAACTGGCGGCGTACTACGCGGAGCGGCTCGCGGCGTACGGCACGGAGGGGTTCTGCATGATGCCGGCGGAGCGGACGGCGCTGCTGCACCTCGCGGAGGACCCGGACCGGGTCTGGGCCGAGCACGGCGCGTGCTTCCTGCACGAGGCCCGGACGTACGCCTCCTGGCAGTCGGGGGACGTGCGCAGCGCGGTGCGCTCGGCGGCGGGCTCGGTCGGGGAGCTGCGCGCGGAGGGCGTCTACCGGGTGCTCACGCCGGACGAGGCGGTGGAGTACGCCCGGGGGGCGGAGAGCCTCGTGCTGCACCCGCTGTGCGGCGGGATGCCGCCGGACGAGGGCTGGCGGAGCCTGCACCTGCTGTGCGAACGGGTGCTGCCCCGGCTCGGGAAGTGAGCCGGGGCAGCACCGCTTGCGTGAGGAGCGGGGTGGTGGCGGGGGATGGTTACCCCATCTCCTCCAACGCCTTGCCCTTGGTCTCCGGCACCCACTTGAGGATGAACGGGATCGAGAGCACGGCGAAGACGGTGTAGATCACGTAGGCGCCGGACAGGTTCCAGTCCGCCAGCGACGGGAACGTGACGGTGATGAGCCAGTTGGCGACCCACTGGGCCGCGGCGGCGACGCCGAGCGCGGCGGCGCGGATGCGGTTGGGGAACATCTCGCCGAGGAGGACCCACACCACGACGCCCCAGGACAGCGCGAAGAACAGCACGAAGGAGTGGGCGGCGACGAGCGCGACGGCGGCCTGGAGGTCCGGCATGGTGATGTCGTCGCCGGTGCCGGTCGTGTACGAGAACGCCCAGGCGGCGGTGCCGAGCGAGAGGGCCATGCCCACCGAGCCGATGAGGGCGAGCGGCTTGCGGCCGAGGCGGTCCACGAAGATCATCGCGATCACCGTGCCGATGATGTTGATGATCGACGTGGTGAACGAGTAGAGGAAGGAGCTCGTGGGGTCGATGCCGACGGACTGCCACAGCGAGGAGCTGTAGTAGAAGATCACGTTGATGCCGACGAGCTGCTGGAAGACCGAGAGGCCGATGCCGACCCAGACGATGGGCAGCAGGCCGAAGCGGCCGCCGAGGAGGTCCCTGAAGGTGGACTTGTGCTCGGAGCGCATCGCGTGCTCGATCTCGGCGACGCGGGCGTCGAGGTCCACGCCGGAGCCCTCGACCTCGGCGAGGACCTTGCGGGCCTGCTCGGTGCGGCCGGCCGAGATCAGGAAGCGGGGGGACTCGGGGATGACGAATGACAGCAGCCCGTAGAGCACGGCCGGGACGACCATGACGCCGAGCATCCACTGCCAGGCCTCCAGACCGGCGAGGTCGCCGCGCTGGTCGCCGCCCGCGAGGTTGAGGATGGCCCAGTTGACCAGCTGGGAGATGGCGATGCCGATGACGATCGCGGCCTGCTGGAAGGAGGCCAGGCGGCCGCGGTAGGCGGGCGGGGAGACCTCGGCGATGTAGGCCGGGCCGATGACCGAGGCCATGCCGATGCCGAAGCCGCCGACGATGCGCCAGGCGGCCAGGTCCCACAGGGCGAACGGCAGGGCGGAGCCGACGGCGCTCGCGGTGAAGAGGACGGCGGCGATCTGCATGCAGCGGATTCGGCCGATCCGGTCGGCGATGCGGCCGGCGGTGGCGGCGCCGAGCGCGCAGCCGATCAGGGCCGCCGCGATGACCTGGGCCAGGGCTTCGGACCCGACGTCGAAGCGGTCCCGGATGGCGACGACGGCGCCGTTGATGACCGAGCTGTCGTAGCCGAAGAGGAAGCCGCCCATCGCGGCGGCGGCGGTGATGAAGATGACGTGCCCGAGGTGGTCGGACCGGGCGGCGCGCCCTCCGTCCGGAGCCGGCGCCTTCTCTGTGCTGCTGCTCAAGGTGTGCTCCTGTGCCCTGCTGCGACGGCGGGCGGGTGGGGTGTTTTTTCCTTCCAGTGGGGCACAGGTCGACAACCGGCACCACTCGAAGGGAAGAGGCGGCGCAGCGAGCTTATGTGTTCATTTCTTGAAGTCAATAGGTGAGGGTGAACTCCACAGGAAGAGAGAGCGCCAGAAACAGCATGACCTGCCCGGACTGTCTCAGGGGAAAGTCTTCAGTTCTTGAAGGCCAGGGGTCGGGAGAGAGGTCCGGAGCCCCCCGTACGGCTCAGCGGAGCCGCTGACTGATCACCTTCGAGACGCCGTCGCCCTGCATGGAGACGCCGTAGAGCGCGTCGGCGACCTCCATCGTGCGCTTCTGGTGCGTGATGACGATCAGCTGCGAGCTCTCCTGGAGCTCCTCCATGATCCGGATCAGCCGCTGGAGGTTGGTGTCGTCGAGCGCCGCCTCGACCTCGTCCATCACGTAGAACGGGCTCGGCCGGGCCTTGAAGATCGACACCAGGAGCGCGACGGCGGTCAGCGACCGCTCCCCGCCCGACAGCAGCGACAGCCGCTTGACCTTCTTGCCCGGCGGGCGGGCCTCGACGTCGACCCCGGTGGCGAGCATGTCGTCCGGGTCGGTGAGCACCAGCCGGCCCTCGCCGCCGGGGAAGAGCCGCGAGAAGACGCCCTCGAACTCGCGCGCCGTGTCGTGGTAGGCCTCGGTGAAGACCTGCTCGACCCGCCGGTCGACCTCCTTGACGACCTGGAGGAGGTCGGCGCGGGTCCGGCGGAGGTCCTCCAACTGCTCGCTGAGGAACTTGTGCCGCTCCTCCAGGGCCGCGAACTCCTCCAGCGCCAGCGGGTTGACCTTGCCGAGCTGCTGGTACGCGCGCTCGGCGGCCTTCAGCCGCTTCTCCTGCTCGGCCCGCACGAAACGGCCGGGCCGGTTGCGGGGGTGCTCCGGGTCCTCGGGGAGTGCCTCGCCGTCCGCGGGCGGGCTCGGCGGGACCGGCTGGTCGGGCCCGTACTCGGCGAGGAGCGCGTCGGCGCCCATGCCGAACTCCTCCAGGGCCCGGCCCTCCACCTGCTCGATCCGCAGCCGCTTCTCGGCGCCGAGCACCTCCCCGCGGTGCACGGAGTCGGTGAGCTTGTCCAGCTCCGCCTTCAGGTCGCGGCCGCGGGTGCGCGCCTCGCCGAGCTCGCGCTCGCGCACGGCCTTGGCCTCCTCGGCCGCCGCGCGCTCCTCCCGGGCGCGGCCGAGGGACACCTCGACGTGCGCGAGCAGCTGGCGGGCGCCGTCGGCGACGGCACGGGCGACCTCGGCCTCCCGGCGCAGCCGCTCGCGGCGGGCCGCGGCCCGGGCCCGCGCCTCGCGTTCGGCGCGGGCGCCCCGGTCGAGGGCGTCCGCCCTCCCGGCCAGGGCCTTGACCCGCTCCTCGTGGGTACGCAGTTGCAGCCGCGCCTCCATCTCGGTCTGGCGGGCGTTGGCGCCGTCGGCGGCGAGCCGGTCGCGTACGGCGGTGTCGGGCTCCTCCTCGGCTTCGCCATGGCTCTCCTCGGCGGCGGCCAGCCGTTCGGCGCACTCCTCGGCCTCGGCCAGCGCCTCCTCCAGCGCGGCCCGCGCCTTCTCCGCGGCGGCGGCGCTGCGCTCGGCCTCACCGCAGGCGCCCTTCGCCTGGCCGGCGAGTCGGCCGAGCTGCTGGGCCGTGCCGGCGCGGGCCTGCTCGGCGGCCCGGCGCCGCTCCCCGAGCTCCTCGACGCGGGCGGCGCAGGCCCGGCGGTGCTCCCCCGCGGCCTCCTGCGCGGCGGCCAGCTCCCGGCACCGCCCGTCCAGGCGGTCGAGCTCCGCCGCGGCCTCGTCGACGGCGGCCTGCACCTCGATCAGGCTGGGCGCGCCGGCGGACCCCCCGTGGGCGAGGTGCGCCGCGAGCACGTCCCCGTCCCGGGTGACGGCCACCGCTTCGGGCCGCGCGGCGACGAGCGCCTCGGCCTCGCCGAGGTCCGCGACGAGGTAGTGGTCGCGCAGCACCCGGGCGACGGCCCGCACGAGATCGGCGTCCCCGCGCACGAGCCCCGCGGCCGGAACCCCGAGCAGCACATCCGGACGCGCCTGCTCGCCTTCGGCCGCGGCAGAGGGCTCCGCCTGAGGCCCGTCAGGAGGGGCAGCGGTGAGGTGGCGGCCGCCCGGCACGGCCGGAGCCGCCGACGCGCCCGCGGCCGGGCCGACCGGGACCCCGGGGGCGGCAGGGGCATCCCCGCAGGCGGCAGCGGCGCTCACCCGGCCACCGGGCACCGTCAGGCACTCCACGGCAGCCGCGGCAGCGGGGCCACCGTCAGCCACTCCCGAGGCCGGCGGGAGAGCCGTGGCTCCGGTGGCGGCCGCCGCGGCCGCGGCACCCTCGGCCGCCCCGGCGTCTCCGCCTTGGCGGCCACCCGGCACGGCCTGGCCCGCCGGGCCGCCCGGAGTTCCCGGAGCTCCCGGAGCGGCCGGAGCCCCGCCCGAGGCGGAGGAGAAACCGGCCTGGCGGCCACCCGGCACCACGGCCTGACCCGCCGAACCGCCCGGAGTTCCGGGAGCTCCCGGAGCGGCCGGAGCCCCGCCCGAAGCGGACGAGGAACCGGCCTGGCGGCCACCCGGCACCACGGCCTGGTCCGCCGGGCGGCCCGGAGCTCCCGGAAGGACCGATGCGGCCGGAGTCCCGTCCAAGGCGGAGAAAGCGGCGCCGTCTCGACCGCCCGGCACGATCGGGCCTTCGCCCGAACCCCCGGGAGCGGCCGGTGCAGCGGCAGCCCCGTCCGAAGGGGACGCAAGGCCCGCCCGTCGGCCGCCCGGCACCGCGGTCGGGTCCGCCGGGCCGGCCGCAGGCGCGGCTGGGTCCGGGGTCCGGCGGGATGCGGGCGGGGTCGTGATCAGGAAGGCGGCGCGGCCTGCGTCCGTGTCGCGCAGGTGGCGGATGGCCCGGGCCGCCGCCGCCGGGGAGTCCGCCGCCAGGGCGTCGGCCGCGGCGCCCAGGGCCGCCGCCACCGCGGCTTCGCAGCCGGGGGCCACCGTCAGGCGTTCCGCCGCCGGGCCGAGCAGGCCGGCCAGGCGGTCGCGGGCGGCCAGGGCCGCGCCGGTGCCGTCCTTGCGGCGCAGGCCCAGCGCGAGGGCGTCCCGCCGGGCCGCGACCGCTGCCCGGGAGCGCTCCGCGGCCGTCGCCGCGTCCCGGGCCGCGGCGAGCGCCGCCTCCGCCTGCGCGAGCTCCGCCTTCGCCGCCTCGTGCTCGCCGTCGGCCGAGGGCTCCTCCAGCCCGCCGACCTCCTCGGCCAGGGCCTCGTACTCCTCCTGCGCTGCCTGTGCCCGCTGCCGTGCCGCGTCGCGCGCGGCGGCCAGCCGGTCGGCCTCCGCCTGCGCGGCCCCGGCGCGCGAGCGGGCGGCGCCGAGCCGTCCGGTCAGCCGGGCCAGGCCCTCGCGCCGGTCGGCGATGGCCCGCGCGGCATCCCGCAGCCGCCGCTCCTCCTCGGCGAGGGCCCGCTCCAGTTCGGCGCGGTGCGCGGAGGTGTCCTCCAGGGCGCGCGAGGCCGCCTCCAGCGCCGCCGCCAGCTCCGCCTCCTGCTCGCGGATCCGGGCGGCCTCGCGCTCCATGTCCTCGGGGTCGCGGCCCCGCCGCTCCTCCTCCTGCGGCGCGGACGCCGACCGGACGCGGGCGTCGGCCAGGGAGGCCGTCCCGCGGACCCGCTCGGCCAGCTGCGACAGCTCGTACCAGGTCTGCTGGGCGCGCTGCAGCCGCGGGGCGAGGCCGCGCACGGCCTCCTCCAGCTCCGCCTCGCGGCGGACGGCGTCGGCGAGCTGCGCCTCGGCGGCGTCCTTCCGCCCCTTCAGCGCGGCCTCGTCGGCGAGCTCTGCCTCCAGCGCGGCCCGCAGGGCCACCAGGTCGTCGGCGAGGAGCCGCAGCCGGGCGTCGCGCAGGTCGGCCTGGATCACGGCGGCTCGGCGGGCGACGGCGGCCTGCCGGCCCAGCGGCTTGAGCTGCCGCCGGAGCTCCTCGGTGAGGTCCTGGACGCGGGAGAGGTTGGCCTGCATCGCGTCGAGCTTCCGCAGCGCCTTCTCCTTGCGCTTGCGGTGCTTGAGGACGCCGGAGGCCTCCTCGATGAACGCCCGGCGCCCCATCGGGTCGGCGTGCAGGACGGAGTCCAGCTGGCCCTGGCCGACGATGACGTGCATCTCGCGGCCGATGCCGGAGTCGGAGAGCAGCTCCTGGATGTCGAGGAGCCGGCAGGTGTCGCCGTTGATCTGGTATTCGCTGCTGCCCCCGCGGAACATGATCCGCGTGATGGTGACCTCGGCGTAGTCGATCGGCAGGGCGCCGTCGGAGTTGTCGATGGTCAGCGAGACCTCGGCCCGCCCGAGCGGCGGGCGGCCGGTGGTCCCGGCGAAGATGACGTCCTCCATCTTCCCGCCGCGCAGCGACTTGGCTCCCTGCTCTCCCATGACCCAGGACAGCGCGTCGACCACGTTCGACTTGCCGGACCCGTTGGGGCCCACCACGCAGGTGATGCCGGGCTCGAAGCGCAGGGTGGTCGCGGACGCGAACGACTTGAAGCCGCGCAGGGTCAGGGACTTGAGGTGCACGCCGCCGGACTTTACCTCTCGCCCGCGGTTTCACCCGTGAAGGTGCAGGGCAGGAGTCCGGCCAAGCCCGGGCGCGGCCCCTCGGCGGGCAGGGCGGGGGAAAGGAGAGAAGGGACGCCGAAGCGTCCCTTGCAGTGTCGTGCGGGGCTGGAATCGAACGACGATGAGCGCGGATCAGGTGAGCGCAGGCTCCGCCTGGGGTACGTCGATGTCGATGCGGTCCAGCAGCGAGTCTCCGTGCTGAGCGGCGGCCGCGTTCAGCGCGTCGTTTTCGGACTGAATCCGTGAGAGCTCGGACTCGAGGTCCTGGACGCGCTGCTGAAGCCGTCGCATCTCGGCGAGGAGTCGCGGGTCGGAACCGCCGACGTAACCGAGAAGCGCCTTTGCCATGATGGATGGTCCTCCACACTGAGTGACCGACCGAAGCGGTGTGGGTCGTGAGGGCTTCGCACCCGCGGATGTCCGACAGCAACTGTCAGTCACTGCGCTTAACTCTGCCAGCACTGCCAAACAGCTAGGGTGCGCGGGGCTTCCAGCGTCTCACCAAAAAGTTTGACGGTCAACACGATCACGCCCCGTATCGGCGGGCAGGCCGGTTCGCGCAGAGGCTGTGGAGATCGTCCGCTCTTCCGAGCCTTCCACGTCCGCGCGACACCGGCAACGCGTCGGAGGCGAAGGTGCAGATCCGGAGCCGTGCGGGCGGCTTACGGATGTGATCAGTGCATGATCAGCCGGTACGTCAGCGGATCGCGAAGCCGTCGTAGCCGCCGCGCGGCGTGCCCCAGATTTCCGTCACCCCGTCGACCCTGCCGGGCGTGTCGCCGGAGCGGAGCCAGTCCAGCAGCCGGTGGCAATTCTCACGTTGACCTTCGGCCACCACCTGCACTCGCCCGTCGTCCAGGTTGAGGGCGAACCCGGTGACCCCGCCGATCTCCAGCGCATTGGCCCTGGTGAACCAGCGGAACCCCACTCCCTGTACACGGCCGCGCACCCAGGCGGTCAGGCGGACATCTTCGCTCATGCGCGAACGCTATCCGCCCGGGCCCCTTCCGACCGCACCGCCCCCGGGGTGCCTTCGCGTACAGTCACGCCTCAATGAACTCACCCGTTTGGGTGAGTTAAGGACGATCTTCTCCCCCGAGGAAGGTACGCCGGATGGGACGCCACCGACTCCACGCCGCGCCGCGCCGCGGCGGCGCGCGCCGCACCGCCGTCCGCTCCGGCCTGCTCGGCGTCTCCGTGGCCGTCGTCCTCGGCACCGCCGCCGTGACCACCGGCACGGTGCCCGTCGGCGACTCCTTCCCTTACGTCGGCGTCTCCTCCGACTCCGACCGCGACGGCCGCGCGGCGCAGGCCAAGCCGGCGGCCACGCCGCGCAGTGCGCCCGCCCAGCAGCAGGGCGGCCTGGCCAGCCTGTCGGGCCGCGCCTCCAGCGCTCCGGAGACCGCCTCCCCTTCCCCGTCGGCCACACCCTCCCC
>NZ_RPSE01000186.1:0-11613 GCF_003949955.1 Streptomyces sp. WAC05292 | reverse complement strand
ACCCCCGCCCCCTGGAAGGCCTCCTCCACGGCACGTACGCCCACCTGGCCCTCGCCGGCTACTGGCAGCGCGCCGCCCTCTACGGAGCCCGCGGCGCCTGGGCCCGCCACGCCCGCATCCGCGCCCAGGTCGCGGCCGTCCTGCCCGAACTGCGCACCCACCCCCGACTGACCATCGCGGGACGCGAGTTCACCGACGCGATGGCCGAGGCGGAGCGCACCATGGACGAGCTGCCGCCGCCCGGCGACCGGTACGCCGCCGCCCGCCGCGCCGTGGACCGGGCCCGCCGCACCTGGTACGCGCAACACCCCGAACTCGCCCCGCACACACAGGGCTGACGGGCCGTCGGCTGCGGTACCTTTTCAACCCCGTCCACCGCCCGGATTCCAGGGAGACGGCCGCATGACCACCGGTATTCGGCAGGAACGCGACCCGGCCCCCGCGCGGCCGCAGCGCTTCGTCATCAGCTTCGCCGGCTTCAACCGGCCCTGGGCCGTGTGGATCGCCTACCGCCTGGAGGAGCACGGCCACCGCGTCGCCCTCCAGCGCTGGGACCCCCAGTCCGCCGGCGGCCTCACCCAGGCCCTCGACGACCTCGCCCGCGGCGGCAGCCGCGTCCTCCTCGTCCTCAGCGAGCGCTACTTCTCCGCCGGCACCCACTCCGAGCAGGAGTGGAACACCGCCCTGCGGGCCGCCCACGACCACCACCCCGGCCGGTTCGCCGCCGTCTGCCTCACCGACGCCCCGCTGCCCAGCGCCGTCGCCGTCCTGGAGAAGACCGACCTGTGGGGCCTCGACGCGTACGAGGCCGAGTACCGCGTCCTGCGCCGCCTGGAGCTGCCCACCGACCGCGTCGGCACCGAGACCGGCCGCCGCGGCCCCCGCTTCCCCAACGACCCGCCCGAGATCTGGGGCCGCGTCCCCCGCCGCAACCCCCGCTTCACCGGCCGCAACGACGTCATCGGCAGGCTCCGCGCCGCCCTCGCCGAAGCCCCGCCCGGCGCCTCCATCGTCACCCTCCTCGGCCTTTCCGGCGTCGGCAAGACCCAGGTCGCCACCGAGTACGCCTACCGCTTCGCCTCCGAGTACGACGTCGTCTGGTGGGTCCCCGCCGAGGACCGCCCCACCCTCCGCGAACGCCTCGCCGACCTCGCCCCCGAACTGGGCCTCCCGCGCGGCGCCGGCAGCTACGGCGAGCAGATCCGGGCCGTCCTCGAAGCACTGCGGCGCGGGACCCCGTACAACCGCTGGCTGATGGTCTTCGACGGCTGCGACAACCCCGACGACCTCACCGACCTGCTGCCCTCCGGCGCCGGCGACGTCATCATCACCTCCCGCAACCGCGAATGGGCCTCCCGGCACACCAGCCTCGTCGAGGTCCCCCTCTACGCCCGGCCCGAGTCGATCACCTTCATCCGCCGCCGCGCCCACCGCCTGACCGGCGAGGAGGCCGACCAGCTCGCCGAAGCCCTGGAGGACTACCCCCTCGCCCTCGACCAGACCGCCGGCTGGCTCGCCGACTCACCCCTGACCGTCGGCGACTACCTGGGGCTGCTGCGCCGGCGCCTGGACTCCCACGAGGCCGTCACCGTCTCCGACGACTACCCGCTGCCCTTCCCCACCGCCCTGGCCATACTCCTCAACAACGTCCGCGAGAACTTCCCCGACGCGCTCGCCCTGCTGCGCCTGTTCGTGTTCTTCGCGCCCGGGCCCGTCCCGCTGCGGCTGCTGCGCGAGTTCCCCGTCGACGACGCGCCCGAACAGCTCGCCGGGCTCATCAACGACCAGATCCGCTGGAACGCCGCCCTGAACAAGCTCGTCCAGTTCTCCGTCGTCCGCCTCGAGTACTCCGACCTCGCCGTCGAGGAGGGCGGCGGCGGGCTGGAGACCGTCCAACTCCACCGCATGGTCCACGGCATCGTCCGCGAGAACCTCTCCGAGGAGGAGGCCCGCCCCCTCGCCCGCGCCGTCCGCCAGGTCCTCGCCGCCGCCGACCCCGGCCGGCCCTCCGACTCCCGGCTGTGGCCCCGCTTCGCCGAGCTGATCCCGCACCTGGAGAGCGCCGGCGTCCTGACCAGCACCAACCCGCGGATCCAGAACTTCCTGCTGAACTGCCTGCGCTACCTCATGCTCGCCGGCGAGTACCGCACCTGCCTGCGCCTGGCCGAGCAGACCGACCACGAGTGGCGGGCGATGCTCGGCGACGACCACGACCAGGTCCGGGAGCTGAGCTACCACTACGGCGGCGCCCTGCGCATGCTCGGCCACTTCAAACGCGCCGAGGTCCTCGCCAGGTCCGTCGCCGACCGCATGCTCGCCGAACGCGGCGACCGCGACCTGGAAACCCTCCGCGCCACCAGCACCTACGCCGGCGTCCTCCTCGGCACCGCCAAGTTCGAGCAGGCCCGGGAACTGCTGGAACACGCCTTCGCCCGCTACCGCGAACTCCTCGGCGAGGACGACTCCACCACCCTCAACGCCGAGAACAACGTCGCCGTCGTCCTGCGCCTGCTGGGCCGCTACCAGGAGGCGTACGAGACCGACCTCGACACCCTGCGCCGCCGCGAGCGCGTCCTGCGCGTCCGCCACATCGCCACCCTCTCCTCCGGGATCGGCTGCGCCATGGGCCTGCGCCTGATGGGCCGCTACCGCGAAGCCCTGGCCCGCCAGGAACAGGGCCTCAAACTCCACCTGCAGGTCCTCGGCCCCAACCACCCGCAGACCCTGCGCGCCGAACACAACCTCGGCATGTGCCTGCGCCGCTCCGGCGACATCCCCGGCGCCGGCGCCCGGCTGCGCAGCGTTCTGGAGCGCTCCACGCGCGTCTTCGGCGCCGAGTTCCCCTGGACCCTGATGGTCGCCTCCGACTACGCCACCTACCTGCGCGAATACGGGGACATCGGCGAGGCCCGGCGGATCTCCGAGGAGGTCGTCCGCGGCTACCAGACCCAGCTCGGCCTCGCCCACCCCTACAGCATCGGCACCGTCGGCAACCTCGCCCTCGTCCTGCGCGCCCAGGGCGAGCGGGTCGAGGCGCTGAACCTCGCCGAGCAGGCCCTGGTCGGCATGCGCGGCGCCGTCGGCGAACGCCACCCGTGGACGCTGGGCTGCGCCCTCAACGCCACCGGGCACCGCAACATCACCGGCCGGCTCCACGACGCGCTGGAACTCGGCCGCGAGACCCTCCGCAACTGCGAGCAGGTCCTCGGCCCGGACCACCCGATGACCCTGAGCGCGCAGATCGCCCTCGCCGCCGACCTGCGGTCGGTACGGGAGGACGCGGAGGCGCACAAGCACGAGGACGCGGGCCTGCGGGCACTGACCCGCACCCTCGGCCCGCAGCACGTCCACACCGTCTCCGCCCGCCAGCAGATGCGCCCCTACTGGGACTTCGAGCCCCAGCCGTAGGCACACCGGCGGGCGGGCCGGCGGGCGGGTCGCGGCGGGGAGGGATCAGGCCAGCCAGCCCTGCCGCACGGCGCGCACGCCCGCCTCGAAGCGGCTGCGTGCGCCCAGGCGCTCCATCAGGCCCGTCGCGACACGGCGGGCCGTCCGGTGGGAGACCCCGAGCCGCTTGGCGATGGCCTCGTCCGTGAACCCGTCCGCGAGGAGCTTCAGGGCGGTCGCCTCGGTGTCCGTCAGCCCGCTCTCGTCGTCCCGCCGCGCCTTCTCGCCGAACGGCCTGGCCCCCTCCCACACGCTCTCGAACAGCGCGCACAGGGCGGTCAGCGTCCCCTGCCCGGTCAGGACGACCGCACCCGCCGCCGTGTCGTCGCTGTCGACCGGGATCACCGCCGTGGTCCGGTCCGTGATGATCATCCGGAGGGGCAGGACGGGCGCCGTCCGCGCCTGCCGGCCCAGCGTGCCCAGCCACTCCGCGTACGCCACGGTGTGCGGGCTGTTGCGGACGCTGTCCAGGTAGACCGTCCGCATCCGGATCCCGCGCCGCAGCAGCGCCTCGTCCAGCGGACGCGAGGCCTCCAGGTTCTCCGGGGTCTGCTCGCCGTCCGGGGCGAACACCATCACCTCCTCCCGCACCTCCCGGTGCAGCAGCGTGAGGCGCTCGCGGATCCGGTCCAGCCCCAGCAGCTGCTCGACACCCGGCTCCGATGCCGCCGGCCGCAGGTCCGCGTACTCCGAGATGAGCCGGGCCGCGGCGGCCCGCGACGCCTCGATCCGCTGCTGCTGCGCCGCCAGCTCGGCCTGCTGCCGGGCGAGCAGCAGCTCCATGCCGACGTCCGGGCTGACCGCGCGGAGGCGGCCCGGGTGGTCGTACGAGGGCCGGACGAGGGCCAGTTCGCTCAGCTGGTCGAGGCCGGAGCGGACGGCTTCCTCCGACAGGCCCAGCCGGGCGGCGAGCCCGGCCACACCCTCGTGGGGATGGGTCAGCATCCCCCGGTAGACGGCTTCCGTTGTCTGGTCGAGACCCAGCAGGGTCAACATGCGCGCCTTCACCCCCCGATGAAGTGATCTTCAAAGATGATGATGACACGGAATCCGCGCCGGACGGCCGGCCGGGCCGCCGGTTGGCCCCTTCCGTCCAAAGCCCCAAGTGGCCAATTCACAGCTCTGGTTGGGGATCACCTGATTTGGGAGGCTCGGGCCCATGTATCTGATCCACGCACAGTTCCGGGCCCCCTCGGAGGGGTGCGCCCTGCCGGCCGACGCGGCGCGCCGCGTGCTGGCGCTCGCACGGTCCGGGGAGGGCGTCGAGCACGTCACCGCCCATCCGTACGCGCAGCCGCACCCGGTGCTCGGGCTGTTCCTCCTCGCGCGCTCCCTGCATGAGGCGGAGGGACGGGCCGCGGGCGTCTGCCGGCGCCTGCTGCGGGAGCACCGGGACATGTCCGGCTGGGCGCTGCTGAAGGCCGAAGTGCCGCTGCTGGCCCCATTGGGACATGGCCCCTTGGGTCCACCCGGAATGCCTTCCACCCCCCTCGACCTGCGGCGAGAGTAGTTCCCGCCGGGAGGGACAGCCCCCGGCGGGAGGAACCGGCGCCACGTCACCGCGGGACGCGGGCCGGATCCGTCCACCCGTACCCCTGCCGGAAGGTCCTCGCCATGAACGCCGCCCGTATCGCCAAGGCCGCCGCGGTCACCGCCCTCGCCGCCGGAACCCTCTCCCTCGGCTCCTGTCTCGCCGCCCTCCCCGGCGACGGCCCCGGCACCCGCAGCATCTCCTCCGCCGCGCTCCCGAAGCACGACTTCGGCTGGCAGAGCGCCGGCGCGGGCCTGCCGGACAACGACTTCGGCTGGCAGTGACCGACCGCCTGCCGCCGGCCGCCGCGGGCGGGCCGGGCGGACACGCCCGAAGGCCCGGCCCCCCGAGAGCGGGGGCCGGGCCTTCGGGCGCTGCGGGGTCCGGCGCTACGCCTCGAACACCTCGTTGATCAGCTGCTGCTGCTCCGCCTGGTGGCGCTTGGCCGAGCCGACCGCCGGGGAGGAGGAGTGCGGCCGCGAGATGCGGCGCAGGCGCTCGCCCGCCGGGATGTCCGCGCCGACCGCCAGGTCCAGGTGGTCGATCAGGTTGAGCGCGATGAACGGCCAGGCACCCTGGTTCGCCGGCTCCTCCTGGGCCCAGATGTACTTCGCCGCGTTCGGGTACTTGGCGATCTCGGCCTGGAGCTCCGCACCCGGCAGCGGGTACAGGCGCTCGATGCGGATGATGGCGGTCTCGGTGTCACCGCGCTTGACCCGCTCGGCCTCCAGGTCGTAGTAGACCTTGCCCGCGCAGAAGACGACCTTGCGGACGGCGTTGGGGTCGACCGTCGCGTCGCCGATGACCGGGCGGAACGAGCCGTTGGTGAACTCCTCCGCCTTCGACGCCGCCGCCTTCAGGCGCAGCATCGACTTCGGGGTGAAGACGATGAGCGGCTTGTGGTGCGGGTTGTGGACCTGCCAGCGCAGCAGGTGGAAGTAGTTCGACGGCAGCGTCGGCATGGCGACCGTCATGTTGTTCTGCGCGCACAGCTGCAGGAACCGCTCCGGGCGGGCCGAGGAGTGGTCCGGGCCCTGGCCCTCGTAGCCGTGCGGCAGCAGCAGGGTGACGCCGGACGTCTGGCCCCACTTCTGCTCGGCAGAGGAGATGAACTCGTCGACGACGGTCTGCGCGCCGTTGACGAAGTCGCCGAACTGGGCCTCCCACAGCACCAGCGCGTCCGGGCGGGCCAGCGAGTAGCCGTACTCGAAGCCCATCGCCGCGTACTCGGACAGCAGCGAGTCGTAGACGTTGAAGCGGGCCTGGTCGTCCGACAGGTGCTGGAGCGGGGTGTAGTCCTCGCCGGTCTCCCGGTCGATCAGCACCGCGTGGCGCTGGCCGAAGGTGCCGCGGCGGGAGTCCTGGCCGGACAGGCGGACGGGGGTGCCCTCCATCAGCAGCGAGCCGAAGGCGAGGGTCTCGCCCATGCCCCAGTCGATGGTGCCGTCGTCGATCATCGCCGCGCGGCGCTGCAGCTGCGGCAGCAGACGCGGGTGGACGGTGTGCGCGTCGGGGACGTTGACCTGGGACTCGGCGATCCGCTTGACGACCTCCGGGGAGACCGCCGTGTTCACGGCCACCGGGAACTCGGCCTTCTCCGCCGTGCCCGGGATGCCGGTCGCGGGCTGCGCGGCGGCCTCGCGGACCTCCGCGAACACCTTCTCCAGCTGGCCCTGGAAGTCCTGCAGCGCCTGCTCGGCCTCTTCCAGCGTGATGTCGCCGCGGCCGATCAGGGACTCGGTGTACAGCTTGCGCACCGAGCGCTTCTTGTCGATCAGGTCGTACATCAGCGGCTGCGTGAACGCCGGGTTGTCCGACTCGTTGTGGCCGCGGCGGCGGTAGCAGATGAGGTCGATGACCACGTCCTTGTTGAACGCCTGGCGGAACTCGAAGGCGAGCCGCGCCACACGGACCACGGCCTCCGGGTCGTCGCCGTTCACGTGGAAGATCGGCGCCTCGATCATGCGGGCCACGTCGGTCGCGTACATCGAGGAACGCGAGGACTCCGGGGCGGCGGTGAAGCCGACCTGGTTGTTGATCACGACGTGGACGGTGCCGCCGGTGCGGTAGCCGCGCAGCTGCGACATGTTCAGCGTCTCGGCGACCACGCCCTGGCCGGCGAACGCCGCGTCGCCGTGCAGCGCGACGGGCAGGACGGTGAAGTCCGTGCCGCCCTTGTTGATGATGTCCTGCTTGGCGCGGGCGACGCCCTCCAGGACCGGGTCGACGGCCTCCAGGTGGGAGGGGTTCGCGACGAGCGAGACCTTGATCTGCTCGCCGTCGAGGCCCGTGAAGGTGCCCTCGGCGCCCAGGTGGTACTTCACGTCGCCGGAGCCGTGCATCGACTTCGGGTCGAGGTTGCCCTCGAACTCCCGGAAGATCTGCGCGTACGACTTGCCGACGATGTTCGCGAGGACGTTCAGGCGGCCGCGGTGGGCCATGCCGATGACGACCTCTTCGAGGCGGGCCTCGGCCGCGGAGTCGATGACCGCGTCGAGCAGCGGGATGACGGACTCGCCGCCCTCCAGCGAGAACCGCTTCTGGCCGACGTACTTGGTCTGCAGGAACGTCTCGAACGCCTCGGCCGCGTTCAGGCGGCGCAGGATCCGCAGCTGCTCCTCGCGCTCCGGCTTGGAGTGCGGGCGCTCGATGCGGTCCTGGATCCAGCGGCGCTGCTTCGGGTCCTGGATGTGCATGAACTCGACGCCGGTGGTGCGGCAGTACGAGTCGCGCAGCACGCCGAGGATGTCGCGGAGCTTCATCATCGACTTGCCGGCGAAGCCGCCGACGGCGAACTCGCGCTCCAGGTCCCACAGGGTGAGGCCGTGCTCGGTGATGTCCAGGTCGGGGTGCTTGCGCTGCTTGTACTCCAGCGGGTCGGTGTCGGCCATGACGTGGCCGCGGACCCGGTAGGAGTGGATCAGCTCGAAGACGCGGGCCGCCTTCGTGACGTCGTCGTCGTGGCTGGCGTCGATGTCGCGCATCCAGCGGACCGGCTCGTACGGGATCCGCAGCGCCTCGAAGACGTCGTCGTAGAAGCCGTTCTCGCCGAGCAGCAGGTTGGCGACGATCCGCAGGAACTCGCCGGAGGCCGCGCCCTGGATGACCCGGTGGTCGTAGGTCGAGGTCAGGGTCATGACCTTGGAGACGCCCAGCTTGTTCAGGGTGTCCTGCGAGGTGCCCTGGAACTCGGCCGGGTAGTCCATGGAGCCGACGCCCATGATGACGGACTGCCCGGGCATCAGGCGCGGCACCGAGTGGACGGTGCCGAGGCCGCCGGGGTTGGTCAGGGAGACCGTGACGCCGGTGAAGTCGTCCATCGTCAGCTTGCCGACGCGGGCGCGGCGGACGATGTCCTCGTAGGCCTGCCAGAACTCGAAGAAGTTGAGGGTCTCGGCCTTCTTGATGCCCGCGACGACGAGCTGGCGGTCGCCGTTCGGCTTGACCAGGTCGATCGCGAGGCCGAAGTTGACGTGTTCCGGCTTGACGAGGGTCGGCTTGCCGTCCTTCTCCGCGAAGGAGTAGTTCATCGACGGCATGGCCTTGATGGCCTGCACCATCGCGTAGCCGATGAGGTGGGTGAAGGAGATCTTCCCGCCCCGGGCGCGCTTGAGGTGGTTGTTGATGACGATCCGGTTGTCGAACAGCAGCTTCACCGGGACGGCGCGCACGGAGGTGGCGGTCGGCACGTCCAGGGAGGCGTTCATGTTCTTCGCGACCGCGGCGGCCGGGCCGCGGAGCGTCACCAGCTCGGGGCCCGACGGGGCCTCGGTGGCGGGCGCGGCCTTCGGGGCGGCGGGAGCGGCGGGCGCGGCCGGAGCGGCGGCCGAGGCCTGGGAGGTGACAGTCACAGCAGGGGCACCAGAGGGGGAGGCAGGAGCAGGGGCAGGAGCTGACACAGGCGCGGGTGCGGCGGCGGAGGCGGGTGCGGCGCTCGCCGCCCCCGTGGCGGCGGCGTCGGAGGCCTGCGCGGTGACGGCGGTGGAGGCCTGTGCGGAGGCGCCATCCGTCGTCGGGGTACTCACCGGCTCGTCGGCCTTGGCGGGAGCGCTCGCGCCCCCCGGCTTGTAGTCGGCGAAGAAGTCCCACCAGGCCCGGTCGACCGAGTTCGGGTCCTGGAGGTACTGCTGGTAGATCTCGTCGACGAGCCACTCATTGGCGCCGAAGCCTGAGGCAGGGGTCTTCCCGCCCTCTGCTGCTTCGGTCGTCGTGCTCGAGTTACTGGGGGACTGTGGCGACACGGCGGCAACCGCCCTCTTCCGCTTCACAAGGTATGGACAGCGGGAATAAAGGCTACGCCTCCCGGGCGGGGAGATGCAGGCCGGGCGGGACTTACGTCATGTAGGTCACACCGAACGGCGGGTTTCAGAGCCCGGAATGGCGGGAAACGAACCTGGTTCGGGTATGCGCCAACCGGGTTGCGACCCCCTGGCTTCGCACCCCTGACGGACCCCGGGCACGTGTGGCCGAGATCATGTCCTTCCCGGTCGAACCCTACGTCAATGCGACGCCTGTGGGGCGCCCGGAAGGCTGACGAGGATCCGGCAGCCCCGTGCCGATTCGGCCACGCGGATCCGGCCGCCGTGCAGCTCGACCGCCCAGCGGGCGATCGCCAGGCCCAGCCCCGTCCCTCCGTCGCCGCCCTCGCCGCCGTTCGCGCTGCCGCGGTTGAACCGCTCGAAGACCCGGTGCCGCTCGGCCTCCGGGATCCCCGGCCCCTCGTCGACCACTTCCAGCGCGAGGCTCCCGGGGGCCTCCCCGGCGCGGGCGCGGACCGTGACCCGGCCCAGGGCCGGGCTGTGCTTGACCGCGTTGTCGATCAGGTTGGCCACCACCTGGTGCAGCCGCTCCGCGTCCGCGTAGGCCGTCAGCCCCGGCGGGAACACGTCCAGGTGCAGGTGGACGTCGTTTCGGGTGTGGCCGCCCGACCCGGAAAGCAGGCCCGGCCGGCCGGCCGCCGCCAGCCCCGCCTCCTTCAGCACCCCCGACAGGTACGGCCACACCTCGAAGCGCCGCGCCCGCAGCGGGACCACGCCGTTGTCCACCCGGGACAGGTCCAGCAGCGTCCCGACCAGCCTGCCCAGGCGCTCCGTCTGCTTCAGCGCCGTCCGCATGGTCTCCGGATCGGCCTCGGAGACCCCGTCCACGACGTTCTCCAGCACCGCCCGCAGCGCCGCGATCGGCGTGCGCAGCTCGTGCGAGACGTTGGCGACGAGCTCCCGGCGGTGCCGGTCCACCGCCTCCAGGTCGTCCGCCATCAGGTTGATCGTGGAGGCCAGGTCGCCCAGCTCGTCGCGGCGGTCCGCCCCGCGCACCCGGCGCGTGAAGTCCCCGTGCGAGATCGCCCGCGCCACGCGCGTCATGTCGTCCAGCGGGGCCGTGAGGCTGTGCGCGACGAACTGGGTGATCAGCATCGAGGCGATCACGGAGAAGACCGTGATGAACCGCAGCTCGGTGTCGGTGCGCAGGGCCACGAGCAGCAGCCCCGTCGTGATGAAGACCGAGACCACGACCAGCGTCCCGAGCTTGGTCTTGATCGAGAAGGGCGAGAAGGGGCGCAGGCCCCCGCTGTGGGCGTCGGCCTGGAGGGAGGCCCGCTGGGCGGCGCGCCGGCAGGCGCGCTGCGTGGCTCGCCGGCAGGCCCGCTGGGCGGCCTGACGGTCGGCCCGCCGGGCGGTCTCACGTGCGGTCTGCCGGGAGCGGCCGGTGCCGCGCCCCTTGTCCGGGCGGCCGACGCTCACGCCTGCGCCGGGGTCTCCAGGGCGTATCCGACGCCGTGCACGGTGCGGATCCGCTCGGCCCCGATCTTCCGCCGGAGGGCCTTGATGTGGCTGTCGACGGTACGGGTGCCGGAGGCGTCCGCCCAGTCCCACACCTCCGCCAGCAGCTGCTCGCGGGAGAGCACCGCCCGCGGCGTCCCGGCCAGGCACACCAGCAGGTCGAACTCGGTCGGCGTCAGGTGCACGTCCTCCGCCTGCACCCGCACCCGGCGCTGGGCGTGGTCGATCTCCAGGTCGCCCAGCCGGAGCGTGGCCCCGCGCGGCGCGTGCGCAGCCAGCGTGGCCCGCTCCACGCGGCGCAGCAGGACGTGCACCCGGGCGGCCAGCTCGCGCATCGAGAACGGCTTCGTCATGTAGTCGTCGGCGCCGACGCCGAGCCCGACCAGCATGTCGGTCTCGTCGTCCCGCGCGGTCAGCATGAGCACCGGCACCGGGCGCTGTGCCTGGACCCGCCGGCACACCTCGAGACCGTCGAAGCCGGGCAGCATCACGTCCAGCACGAGCAGCTCGGGCTGCCAGCTCTCGGCGGCCGCCACGGCGGCCGGGCCGTCGTACGCCGCCTGCACCTGGAAGCCCTCGGCGCGCAGCCGCGCCGTGATGGCGTCGGCGATGGTGCGGTCGTCCTCGACCACGAGCACGCGCCGCTGTGCGCCTGGGGTGGCCGCGGCGCCGCCGGTGTGGGTGGTGTGTGTCTGTTCCATGTCCCGCCCCTGGAGATCCGCGTGATGGGGTGCAGCGTAGAGGAGCCACCGGCCTGCGGCTATGCGGGGTTCAGACAGCGAAACCACCGGAATCGTTGATTCCGAATGCGGTCGGAATGGGGATATGGCGGGGGATGCCGGATGGGTTGGGGGG
>NZ_RPSE01000185.1:0-11710 GCF_003949955.1 Streptomyces sp. WAC05292 | reverse complement strand
CGCCCGCGCCGCACCAGGCCCCGGCTGCGGCGGCGTACGCCTACCCGCAGACCCCCGCCCCGCACCCGGGCGAGTCCGCGCACGGAGCGGGCGGCTGGCCGCCCCCGCCGCCCGCGGTCCCCGCGTACGGCGCGGGCGGCGGGCACGGCGCCGGCTGGGGCGCGTTCCCGCACGACGGGGCCGCACCGGCCAAGCGCCCCGGCAAGGGCGGCCTGGTCGCCGCGGTGCTGGCGGCAGCCCTCCTCGCGGGCGGTGTCGGCGGCGGTGTCGGCTACTGGGCCGCCGAACGCAACGACAGCGGCTTCGGCTCGACGACGATCACCGCGGGCAACACCCCCAAGGACCTCAAGCGCGAGCCCGGCTCCATCGCCGGCCTGGCGGCCGGCGCGCTGCCCAGCGTGGTCACGCTCCAGGCCTCCGCGGGCGGCGGCGACGGCGAGGGCGGCACCGGCACCGGCTTCGTCTACGACCAGCAGGGCCACATCCTCACCAACAACCACGTGGTCGCCTCCGCCGCCAACGGCGGCCGGCTCTCCGCGACCTTCTCCGACGGCAAGAAGTACGAGGCCGAGGTCGTCGGCCGCGCCCAGGGGTACGACGTCGCCGTGATCAAGTTGAAGAACCCGCCGGCCGGCCTGAAGCCGCTGCCGCTGGGCAACTCGGACAAGGTCGCCGTCGGCGACGCGACCATCGCGATCGGTGCGCCTTTCGGCCTGTCCAACACGGTCACCACCGGCATCGTGAGCGCCAAGGACCGCCCCGTCGCCTCGGGTGACGGCTCCGGCGCCAAGAACTCGTACATGAGCGCCCTCCAGACGGACGCCTCGATCAACCCCGGCAACTCCGGAGGCCCGCTGCTCGACAGCCGCGGTGCGGTGATCGGCATCAACTCCGCGATCCAGTCGGCGGGCGGCGGCGGCCTCGGTGCGCCGGCCGGCTCGATCGGCCTCGGCTTCGCGATCCCGATCAACCAGGCGAAGAACGTCGCCGAGTCGCTGATCAAGACGGGCAAGCCGGTCTATCCGGTGATCTCCGTCTCCGTCGACCTCCAGTCCAAGGTCGACGGCGCGAAGATCTCCGAGCAGGGCGCCCCGGCCAACGAGCTGGTCGACCCCAACGGCCCCGCGGGCAAGGCCGGCCTGCGGCCCGGCGACATCATCACCCGGTTCGGGGACCGGCCGATCGACAGCGGTCCGACCCTCATCAGCGAGATCTGGACGCACAAGCCGGGCGACGTGGTGAAGCTGACCTACCTGCGCGAGGGCAAGCCGAGCACCGTGGACATCACGCTCGGCTCGCGCGTCGGCGACAAGTAGGCGCACCACACCGGGGCCGGGGCCGGGGCCGGGCGACGTCCGTCCGGCGGCCGGCAGCCGGACCGGACTGGCCGGATGGGGAGGGGCCGCGGGCGGGAATCCGCCTACGGCCCCTCCCAACGTCCGCTTATGCTTTCGCTGTGTTCGATTCGCGGCACATACGCACGTTTCACGAGGTCGTCGCCGCCGGCAGCTACTCGGCAGCCGCCCGCGCCCTCGGGTACACGCAGCCGGCGGTCACACAGCAGATGAAGGCGCTCGAACGGGCCGCCGGAACCCCGCTCTTCACCCGGGTCGGCCGCACGATGCAGCTCACCGAGGCCGGGAAGTCCCTCGCCCGGCACGCCGAATCCATCCTCGGCACCCTCACCGCCGCGGAGTCCCAGCTCAAGGCGTACGCCCGGCTGCGCACGGGCCGGGTACGGCTCTGCGGCTTCCCCAGCGCCAACGCCACGCTCGTACCGGAGGCCCTCAGCAGCCTGGCCAAGGACCACCCGGGCATACAGGTCGAACTCCTCGAGTGCGAGCCGCCGGAGTCGCTGCGGCGGCTGGAGCGCGGCGAGTGCGACATCACCCTGGCCTTCACCTATCCCGGCCTGCACGAGGAGCTTCCCGACGAGGTGGCGGAGATCAGGCTGATGGAGGACCAGCTCACGGTGCTGCTGCCCACCGGGCACCCGCTGGCCCGGCGCCGGGCCGTCCACCTCGCCGACCTCGCGGAGGAGCGCTGGATCGCGGGCTGTCCGCGCTGCCGTGCCAATCTGCTGCACGAGTGCGCCGAGCTCGGCTTCGTCCCCGACATCCGGTTCGCCACCGACGACAACCTGGTGGTGCAGAGCATGGTCGGGCAGGGGCTCGGCGTCGCCATGATGCCCGCCCTCGTGCTGCCGTCGCTCTCCCTGGCCAGGGTCTGCGGCCGCGCCCTCCAGCCGGCCGCCCGGCGCCACATCGCCGCGTACGTCTACCGAGACCACCTGAGGATCCCCGCGACGGCGGTGGCCCTGGACGTCCTCAAGGCGGTGGCGTCGAACCGCGTCGGCTGCTGACGCTGCCGCCCCGGTCCCGACCGGAGCAGCCTCCCCGGTCGGGACCGGAGGTGCATGGGCGGGCCGATCCATAAGCGCCGGTTGGGTTTTCGGGTGAGAACTGTCGTTGGACGTGATGGGTCGGCGCCTCGACGCTGCCTGTATGACCACCACCGCGCCGGCCCGCACGACCACGAGGATGGCCGCCCTCGTCCGTGAGATACGCACCGTCGTCGACCGGGGCCTCACCCCGGAGCAGACCGCCCAGCAGGTGTGCGAGCGCGTGGCCCCGCACCTGGGGGCGCCCGATCTGCTGGCCCCCGAGCAGTGCGAGGGCAGCCAGGACCGCTACCGCCAGCACGTGCTGCACGCCGAGCCGGACGGCAGCTTCTCGGTGGTGGCACTGGTGTGGCTGCCCGGTCAGGAGACGACCGTCCACGACCACGTCTCCTGGTGCGTGGCAGGGGTTCACCAGGGCCAGGAGGGCGAGCTCCGCTACCGGCTCGTGCCCGCCACCGCGACGTCCGCCGCGCGCCTCGTGGCCACCGAGACGGTCGTCAACGGCGTGGGCGACGTCTGCGGGTTCGCCCCGCCCGGGGACATCCACAAGGTCCGCAACTCCTGCGGTACGAAGGCGATCTCGATCCACGTCTACGGCGCCGACGTCGCCCGGCTCGGCAGCAGCGTCCGCCGCGTCTACACGCTCCCCGTCGACTGATGGCCCTGCTCAACCGCCCGGTCCGGGCGGCGGACCGGCCCGGCCGCCGGATTGTTTCACGTGAAACCCCCTCCCCCTGGCCGGGGTTGGCCATGGCCGCAGGCGGCGTCGGGGCGGCGTGGTGCGTGCACCGGCTGCTGCCGGGCATTCCGATGCTGACGGCCGCGGTCGTCCTCGGTATCGCCGCGGGGCACCTCCCCGGCCTGCGGCACACCGTGCGCGGAGTCGCGCGGCCGGGGCTCTCGCTGGCCGGCCGGCGGCTGATGCGGATCGGCATCGTGCTGCTGGGCCTCGGACTCGGTCTGGACCAGGTGTTCCGGCTTGGCTGGGCCACGGTGGCGATGGTGGCGTGCGTGGTCGCGGCCACGTTCCTCGGCACGGTGTGGCTGGGCCGCAGGCTCGGCCTGCCCGGCGACCAGCCGCTGCTCATCGCCACCGGATACTCGATATGCGGGGCCTCGGCGATCGGCGCCGTGAGCCAGGTGTCGGGCAGCGACGAGGAGGACGTCGCCGCATCCGTCGCGCTGGTGACCCTGTGCGGCACGCTCGCCATTGCGGTGCTCCCCCTCCTCCAGGACCCCCTGGGACTGGCCGACGAGGCCTTCGGGCGCTGGGTCGGCGCGAGCGTCCACGACGTCGGCCAGGTGGTGGCCACCGCCCAGACCGCCGGCCCGGACGCCCTCGGCGAAGCCGTCCTCGTCAAGCTGATGCGCGTGGCGCTCCTGGCCCCGCTGGTGGCGGCCGTCGCGTTCTCGCTGCGGGCCCGGCGCCGCGGAGCGCGCACGGAGTCGGGGCGCCGGCCCGCCCCGGTGCCGCTGTTCGTGGCCGGCTTCCTCGCGGCGGCCGCGCTGCGCGCCACCGGTGTCCTCCCCGCAGCGGCCCTGGACTGGGCGCACACGGCGCAGGAACTGCTGCTCGCCGCAGCCCTGTTCGGGCTCGGAAGCGCCGTGGACCTTCCCTCCCTGGCGCGGACCGGGGGCCGGGCCGCACTTCTCGGGCTGGCCGCGTGGGTGGTGGTCGCGGGCGTCTCGTACGCAGGTGTCCTGCTGACCGTGTGACCTGGGGGACGGACGGGAGTCGGCCAAATGCCGGCCGGATCCGACCGAACGTTCCGACTGCCTCCTGACTTCTCGCGCCGCGCGTGCGACCCTGCGGCCGATCCGCACCGACAGCTCTTCACCCCCACCCTGCCCGGCCCCCGCCGGACCGGGCACGGCAGAAGGAGTCTGCGTGAATCGTCATCGCACGGCAGCATCCGTCCTCCTGGCCGCGGGCGCCCTGATCGCGGGCGCTCTGACGGGAGCCGCCCCCGCGGCCGCCGCCGAGGGCCCCGCCTCGTTCCGCCAGCGGCACACCGAGGGCTTCTGGACCGCCGAACGGATGCGCAGCGCCGTCCCGCTGGACGCGGTGGCGGCGCCCGGGACGGCGCGGCGCACTCCGGCCGCCTCGTCGGAGCGCCCCACGCTGATCGCTCCGACGCCGGCCTCGGCGGCGCCCGCCGCGGTCGCGCCGACCGCCTTCCCCCAGGCGGGGGGTCCGTGGACCGGGGGCGGAGCGGTGGTGAAGACCTCCGGCCGGGTGTTCTTCACGTTCGGCGGACGGACGGCCTCCTGCTCCGGAGACTCCGTGACCAGCGCCAACGGCAGCACGGTGATGACCGCCGGCCACTGCGTGAAGTACCAGGGCTCCTGGCACACGAACTGGATCTTCGTCCCCGGCTACGACAACGGGAACGCGCCCTACGGTCAGTGGACGGCCACGCAGACCTTCGCGACGGACAAGTGGGCGGCGAGCGAGGACATGAACATGGACGTCGGCCTGGCCGTCGTGGCCCCGCTGAACGGCCAGAAGCTCAGCCAGGTCGTCGGGGCCCAGGGCCTGCTGTTCAACGGCGCCTACAACAAGAGGATGTACGCCTTCGGCTTCCCGGCCGCGTCGCCGTACGACGGCTCGAAGCTGGTCTACTGCAGCGGCAACAGCGGAAAGGACTTCCTGCTGACCAAGGACCACAGCCTGGGCTGCAACATGACGGGCGGATCCAGCGGCGGCCCCTGGTTCCAGGACTTCGACGAGGCCACCGGTCTGGGCACCCAGGTGTCGGTGAACAGCTTCGGCTACGCCTTCCTGCCGAACCGCATGTTCGGCCCGTACTTCGGCAACGAGGCCAAGGCCGTCTACGACAAGGCCCAGAATTCCTGACCCCGGTGCCTCCCGCCTCCCGGTACTCTGTACCGGCCAGGTGGGTTGCCCGAGCGGCCTAAGGGAACGGTCTTGAAAACCGTCGTGGCGCAAGCCACCGTGGGTTCAAATCCCACACCCACCGCACCACGGCCATCGCGCCGGCCTTGAAGGGGCGCCCCGATACGGGGCGCCCCTTTTCGTGCTCTGGTGCGTTCGGGTGGTGTTTGTCGGACGATCGGCGCGGGGCGGGGCCGGCGTGCGGTTGCGGACACATCATGTCGAATGTATGCAGATCCGCCCGTCGGAACATCGCGAAACGAGGCACCCCGTCATGGCTCAGCGCATTGCCGCCCGCTCCGTGTGGACCGTGTTCACCGCCCTGCTCCTCGCGGTGCTCGCCGCTTTCGGCTTCCGCCGCGGCAAGGCCGCCGCGGCCGCGGTCCGCGTCGGTGAGGCGCCGGTGTGGGCCACCGCGGTGGTCCCGGGCCCGGCGGCCGTCCCGGGGGTGCGGCGGGCGTGCCCGGCAGGGGTGCGGGGTGCGGCGCTTCCGCCGACGATCAAGCAGCGGATCCGCGCCGAGGCCCACGGCAAGTCCCCCTCCGTCCGCCGGTCCGCCGCCGGCGCCGCGGCTGGTGCGCGGGTCGGGACGCCCTCCGCGGACGAGGGTGGGGCCGCCGGTTCTGCCGCCGCCGTCGGCGGTGCGTGCGGCGGGGTGCCGGCCGTGCGGTGGTCGTCGGCCGTGCGGGCGCGGCAGGAGGGGTTCGCGCGGGCAGCGTAGGGCGCGTTCCGCCCGGGGTGTGTGGGGCCGCCGGGCCGGGAGACGGTGGGGTTTCCGGACGGAGCGGCCCTTTTGCGTCCGCGGCGGGGGCCCGCGGCGTCCCGAGCCTTGACAGCCGCAGCAAATCTGACGGACAGTCAGTTTTCTGCGGACGTCGTGACGCCGGGAGGCCTGCACCGTGCACCTCGCCCCGACGGCAGCGCAGTTGTGGCTCCGCGCCGAGCTGCGCGCCTACTTCCAGGACCTCCTGCCGGACGGCCCTCCTGCCGACCCGGAGGCGCGCCGCGCCCTGCTGCGGCGCATGGGCTCGGACGGCCTCCTCGGCATCGGCTGGCCAGTCGAGTACGGCGGCCGCGGCCGCGGCGCGGACGAGCAGTTCGTGTTCTTCGACGAGGCATACCGGGCGGGGGCGCCCGTCTCGATGGTCACCCTGAACACCGTCGGGCCGACCCTGATGACATACGGCACCCGGGAGCAGAAGGACCGGTTCCTGCCCCGAATCCTCGCCGGCGAGGCCGTCTTCGCGATCGGCTACACCGAGCCCGGTGCCGGGACCGACCTTGCCGCCCTGCAGACCCGAGCCGTCCGCGACGGGGACGGCTGGGTGATCGACGGGCAGAAGTCCTTCACCTCCAACGCCCAGCACGCCGACTGGATCTGGCTGGCCTGCCGCACCGACCCCGGCGCGCCGAGGCACGAGGGCATATCGATCATCCTGGTCCCCACCTCCGCCCCCGGCTTCTCCTGGACGCCGGTCGAGACGGTCGGCGGCCTCATGACGACGTGCACGTACTACGACTCCGTGCGGGTGCCCGCCGGGAACCTCGTCGGCCCCGAGAACGGCGGCTGGCGGCTGATCACCAACCAGCTCAACCACGAGCGCGTCGCCCTGGCCGCCATCGGCATGCAGGCCGAGGAGTTCCTCGGATCCGCGCTGCGGTACGCCCGCACCGCGGATCCGGCCACCGGGGAGCGGCCGGCCGACCGGCCGTGGGTGCGGTCCCGGCTCGCGGAGGCCCACGCCCGGCTGGCCGCGCTCCGGCTGCTCAACTGGCGGCTCGTCCAGGACGTCGGGGCCGGCACCCTCGCCCCGGGCGATGCCGCCGGCGTCAAGTTCCTCGGCACCGAGGCGGCCGTCGAGGTGTACCGGATGTGCCAGGAGGCCGTCGGCGAGGAGGCCTTCCTGCGCGGCGGCGAGCCCGGCGCCTTCGCCGGCGGCGAGCTGGAGCGGCTGAACCGGGCCGCTCAGATCAACACCTTCGGCGGCGGCGTCAGCGAGGTGCAGCGGGAGATCGTCGCCGTGATGCGGCTCGGCATGCGGGGCGGGAAGCGGTGACCGGGGCGGACCGCGCCGAGCCGGAGGCGGACCGCCTCCTCGCGCGCCTCAAGGCCTTCGAGGGCCTGCCCGCCGTCACCGGGGGCCGGGGCAAGGACCCCGTCAACGCGGTGATGATCCGCCACTGGTGCGAGGCGATGGGCGACACCAACCCGGCCTACACGGGACCAGACGCCGTCGCCCCGCCCACCATGCTGCAGGCCTGGACGATGGGCGGCCTCTCCGGCCACGGCGGCCGCTCGGAAGCCTACGACGAACTCCTCGCCCTCCTCGACGCCGCCGGTTGCACCTCCGTCGTCGCCACGGACTGCGAACAGGAGTACCTGCGCCCGCTGCGGCCCGGCGACACCGTCACCTTCGACGCGGTCATCGAGTCCGTGTCCCCCCGCAAGACCACCCGCCTGGGCACCGGCCACTTCGTGACCACGCGCATGGACGTGCTCGCCGGCGGCGAACCGGCCGGAACCCACCGCTTCCGGATCCTCAAGTACGCCCCGGCGCGGACCGAGCCGAAGGCCGCACGTCCGCGGCCGGTGATCAACCGGGACAACGCCGGGTTCTGGGAAGGCGTCCGGCAGCACCGGCTGCTGATCCAGCGGTGCGACGGCTGCGGAACGCCGCGCTTCCCCTGGCTGCCCGGCTGCAACGCCTGCGCGAGTCTGGAGTGGGACACCGTGCAGGCCTGCGGCGAGGCCACCGTCTTCAGCCACGTCGTCATGCACCACCCGCCCTTCCCGGCGTTCGACCCGCCTTACGCGGTCGCCCTCGTCGAACTCGCCGAAGGCGTACGGATGATCACCAACATCACCGGAGTCCCCCACGACCGGGTCCGCATCGGCATGCCCGTCCGCCTGGAGTTCCTCCGGGTCGACGAGGACCTGGAGCTGCCGGTCTTCCGAGGAGGGAGCGAGGCCTGATGGACTTCCGCCCCGGAGAGGAGCAGGCCGCCGCGGCCGCGCTCGCCGCCCGCGTCTTCCGCGACCTGTCCACTCCCGAGCGCCTCGCCGCCGCAGGCACCGGAAGCGACGCCGAGCTGTGGAAGGCGCTCTGCGACTGCGGGCTGGTCGCCGCCGTCGAGGACACGGGCCTGCTCGGCCTCGTCCTCGTCCTGGAGGAGCAGGGCCGCACCACCGCCCAGGTCCCGTACGCCGCCACCTGCGCCTACGGAGTCCTCCCCCTCGCCGCGCACGGCACCCCCGAGCAGCGGCGGCGCCTGCTGCCCGCCCTCGGCACGGGCGAGGCGGTGGCCACCGGGGCCTTCCCGGACCGCGGCCGCGTCACGGCCGCCCCCGGCGGCCGGCTGACCGGATCCGTCCCGTGGGTGCCGTGGCTGCGCGATGCCACCCACGTCCTCGTCCCGGACGCCGACCGGGTCCTGTGGCTCGTACGGACGGACGAGCCCGGTGCGGAGGCCGAGCCGGTGGAGACGACGGCCCCCTGGTCGGCGGGCCGGCTCACCCTGTCCGGCGCCGCGGCGGAGCGGCTCGGCGCCGGTCCGGACGCGTACGCCGCGGTCCTCGCCGCCGCCCGTACCGCGTTCGCCGGCCTGCAGGCCGGGGTCTGCGCGGGATCCCTGGCCCGCGCCGTGGAACACGCCACCACCCGGGAGCAGTTCGGGCGGCCGCTGGCCGCGAAGCAGGGCGTGCTGCTGCGGGCGGCGGACGCCCACATGGACACGGAGGCGATCCGGGTCACCGCCTACGAGGCGGCCTGGCGGATCGACGAGGGCCTCCCGGCGGACGAACACGCCCTGACGGCGGCCTGGTGGGCCTCGGAGGCCGGCAAGCGGGTCGTACATGCGGGGCAGCACCTGCACGGCGGGGCCGGCGCCGACCTGGAACACCCCGTCCACCGGCATTTCCTGTGGGGGCGGCAACTGGACGCCTACCTCGGCTGCGGCGGCGAACTGCTCGCCGAGCTGGGCGACCTGCTCGCCCGCCCCGAGGACGACCCCGGGCGTGCGGCCGCCGCCGGCGGCGCCCGCACGCCCGGGCAGGTGCAGCCGAGGAGGAGCGCGCATGAACGTCGGTGACACGCTGGCCCCGCTGGAGATCCCGATCACCCGCACCCTGATCGTCGCCGGCGCCGTCGCCTCCCGCGACTACCAGGACGTCCACCACGACGCCCACCTCGCCCGCGAGAAGGGCGCCCCCGACATCTTCATGAACATCCTCACCACCAACGGACTCGTCGGCCGGTACATCACCGACCGGCTCGGCCCCCGGGCGGTACTCCGCAAGGTCGCGATCCGCCTCGGCGCCCCCAACCACCCCGGCGACACCATGACCCTGACCGGGACCGTCACCGCCGCGGACGGGGACACACTGGAGATCCGTGTCGTCGGCGCGAACGGCATCGGCCACCACGTCACCGGCACGGTCACGGTGGCCCTGCCCGCCCCGCCGCCGGCCGGCGGCATCCCCGGAGGAGCGCCATGAGCCTGCGCACCCGCGACCTGCTCGGCGGCCGCGCGGCCATCGCGGGCATCGGCGCGACCGAGTTCTCCAAGGACTCCGGCCGCAGCGAGCTCCGACTCGCCGTCGAGGCCGTGCACGCCGCCCTCGACGACGCCGGCCTCGCCCCCGCAGACGTCGACGGCCTGGTCACCTTCACCATGGACAGCAGCCCCGAGATCACGGTTGCCCAGGCCGCGGGCATCGGCGAGCTTTCCTTCTTCTCGCGCATCCACTACGGCGGCGGAGCCGCCTGCGCCACGGTCCAGCAGGCGGCTCTCGCCGTCGCGGCCGGCGTCGCCGAGGTCGTCGTCTGCTACCGCGCCTTCAACGAGCGCTCCGGCCGCCGCTTCGGCTCGGGCGTCCAGCAGCGCGAGCCGTCGGCCGAGGGCGCCGCCCTCGGCTGGTCCCTGCCGTGGGGGCTGCTCACCCCGGCCTCCTGGGTGGCCATGGCGGCCCGCCGCTACCTGCACGTCCACCGCCTCACCCCCGAGGCCTTCGGGCACGTCGCGGTCACCGCCCGCCGGCACGCCGCGAACAACCCGGCCGCCTGGTTCCACGGCCGGCCCATCACCCTCGCCGACCACGCGGCCTCCCGCTGGATCGCCGAGCCGCTGCGGCTGCTCGACTGCTGCCAGGAGACGGACGGCGGCCAGGCGGTCGTCGTCACCACCGCCGAACGGGCCCGGGACCTGCGCCACCGCCCCGCCGTGATCACCGCGGCCGCCCAGGGCGCAGGGCGCCGCCAGGAGGGCATGACCTCCTTCTACCGCGACGACCTCACCGGCCTCCCCGAGATGGACGTGGTCGCCCGCCAGCTGTGGCGCACCAGCGGGCTGCGGCCCGCGGACATCGACGTTGCCGTCCTCTACGACCACTTCACGCCGTTCGTGCTCATGCAGCTGGAGGAGTTCGGCTTCTGCAAGCCCGGGGAGGCCGCCGACTTCGTTGCCGCCGGCGCGCTGCCGCTCAACACGCACGGCGGCCAGCTGGGCGAGGCGTACCTGCACGGCATGAACGGCATCGCCGAAGCGGTCCGCCAGCTGCGCGGCAGTTCCGTCAACCAGGTCCCCGGAGCCGCCCGGGTGCTGGTCACCGCCGGGACCGGGGTTCCGACTTCCGGCCTGATCCTCGGCAGCGACGCGTGAGCCGGTCCCGGGCGTCCGTCCACCTTCAGGAGGTCGGGCCGTCCCCACCCCTACAACTTGAGGCGGACCCCCCTTCGGCACCTGGGGCCGATCCGTGCGGCGGTACCCGCTCCTAGCGTGGAGTCATGACCACGCCTGTGTGCCCGCTCGCCTCGAACCCGACGCCGTACCCGTCGTTCTCGGCGTACGTCCGGAGCCGGGGCACGGCCCTGCTGCGTACCGCGCGCTCCCTCACGCCGAACCCGTGCGACGCCGAGGACCTCCTCCAGACGGCCCTTGCCAAGACGTACACCGCCTGGGACCGCATCGAGGACCACCGCGCCCTGGACGGCTACGTCCGCCGGGCCCTGGTGAACACCCGCACCTCGCAGTGGCGCAAGCGCAAGGTCGACGAGTTCGTATGCGACGAGCTCCCCGAGGCGGAGGTCCTGCCGGCGACCGACCCGGCCGAGGCCCAGGCGTTGCGGGACGCGATGTGGCGCGCGGTGACCCGGCTGCCGGACCGGCAGCGCGCCATGGTCGTGCTGCGCTACTACGAGGACCTGACCGAGGCGCAGACCGCGGCCGTGATGGGCGTGTCGGTCGGCACGGTCAAGAGCGCCGTCTCCCGTGCCCTGGTCAAGCTCCGCGAGGACCCGGAGCTCGTTCCGGTCCGCTGACCCGCCGCTCTCATGCGGTGCCGCCGCGTTTCACGTGAAACACGGCCCCCCGCCCGACGGTTTCACGTGAAACACCGGCGGCCGACAACCCCGCCC
>NZ_RPSE01000184.1:0-11722 GCF_003949955.1 Streptomyces sp. WAC05292 | reverse complement strand
GCCGTACCAGAACCCGGGCGCCCCCGCCCTCGGCCGGCCCGGGTTCTGGTACGGCCGCCGCATCGTGGCCCGGCTCCGCGCGGCCCACACCGCGGCCGGGCTGCTCACCGTCGCCGCCGCCGTGGCCGTCCCGGTCGCCCGCCGCGATGCCGCCGCGGGCACCGCCGTCCTGGAATCCGCCGGCTGGGCCCTGGAGGCGCTGCTCGTCGCCGGGGCCGCCGCGGTCGCCTGGGTCGTCTGCCGGCGCGGCCGCACCGAAGCCCGGGCCGACCACCGGCTCGACCGGGCCGCGACCACCCTGCTGCCCGGCGCCGCGCTCGCCCTCCTCACCGCCGTCCTGGTCTACGCCTGCTGGTCGCGCCCCGGATGGACCTCCTCGGGCCGCCTGCCCGGAGACTTCGCTTTCGGCCTGCTGATGCTGGGCCAGGGCTGCTGCATCGTCGCGCTCGCCGCCGTCGCCCGGAGCCTGTACCGGCGGGCCCCCGACCCGGCGACCGCGCTGCGCGGGCTGGGCGGGCCGGCCGTCGCCGTGCTCGCCTGCGCCCTCGGCGGCGTCATGTCCGGCGGGGTCGCCGGGCGCTTCGCCGACTGGCTCGGAGACGAGGCCCCGGCCGAGCCGCCCGTCCTGCTGGCCTGGCAGGCCGCCGTCCTGCCGCCGGTCCTCCTCGCCCTGGCCTGCCTGGCCGTGCTCCACGCCGCCCGGGCGGCCCGCACCCGCCGCCGGATCGCCGCCGGGGTCGCCGCCGAGTACCCGGGATCCGTCCCGGACGGCGACCGCAGCCGCCGCATCGCCGGCGCCCGCACCGCCGCCGCCCTCACCGACTCCGCGCCCCGCTTCGCCGCCGCCCTCTCCGGGATCACCCTGGTGCTCGGCGCCGGAGCCCTCGCCGGGGCCTGGCTGACCGGCCAGGTCCCCGGCGAGGCCGCCCACGGGGCGCACCCGCTGCTGGAGGCGGCCGCGCGCGCCGCCCAGGACGCCGGGTCGTGGCTCGTCGGCCTCGGCTTCCTCCTCTTCGTCACCTGGGGCCGGCGCGCCTACCGGGACCCGGCCGCCCGCCGCACCGTCGGCGTGCTGTGGGACGTCGGCACGTTCTGGCCGCGCGCCGCCCACCCCTTCGCACCGCCCTGCTACGCCGAGCGCGCCGTCCCCGACCTGACGTGGCGGATGACCGCCTGGACCGGCCGCACCGGCGGACGCCTCGTCATCTCCGGCCACTCGCAGGGCAGCGTCCTCGCGGCCGCCGCCGTCTGGCAGCTCCCGCCGCACGTGCGCCACCGCGTCGCCCTCCTCACGTACGGCTCGCCGCTGCGCCGGCTCTACGGCCGCTGGTTTCCCGCGTACTTCGGGAGCGGGCCGCTGCTGTCCCTGCACCGGGACGTCGACTGCTGGCGCAACCTGTGGCGGGCCACCGACCCGATCGGCGGCCCGGTCGTCCCCGAGGCGGGCCCCGCCGTGGACCGGGGGCCGCTGCCCGACCCCGTCGCGTACGGGCGGACCGAGCAGCAGCCGCTGCCCGCGCCCGTCCTCGGCCACTTCGACTACCAGGACGATCCGGCGTTCGCCGCCGAACGCGACGCACTGCTCGCCCGGCTCTCCGGCCCCCGGCCGCTCCCGGACGACCGCTGCGGCGCGGACGGCGCCCCGCCTGGTGCCGCGCCCGCCGCCGCCTCGGGGACCGGCGCCGGCGCGGGCCTGCCCGCCCCGCGGCTCAGCAGGGAGCGGGCAGAGCCGGGAGATCCTCCGGGAACAGCAGGGTGAGCTCGTCCGTCCCCGGGTCCGCGAGCTGCGCCACCCGGCCGGCGTGCCGCTCGACCATCGACTCGAACGTCTGCCGGGCCGTGCGCCCGTTGCCGAAGGCCGGCCCCTTGGGCAGCTCCGCGAAGTACGCCAGCAGTGCCTCGGCGGTGCCCTCCCCGAGCCGGTACTCGTGCTCGTCGGCCTGCTGCTCCACGATCCGCAGCAGGTCGCCCGGCCCGTAGTCGGCGAAGCTGATGGTCCGCGAGAACCGGGAGGCGACGCCCGGGTTGACGGTCAGGAACCGCTCCATCTCGGCCGTGTACCCGGCGACGATCACCACGACCGCGTCGCGGTGGTCCTCCATCAGCTTCACGAGGGTGTCGATCGCCTCGCGGCCGAAGTCCCGGCCGGAGTCCTCCGGCGCCAGCGCGTACGCCTCGTCGATGAACAGGACGCCGCCGCGCGCCCGCTCGAACGCCTCCTGGGTGCGGATCGCGGTGGATCCGATGTGCTCGCCGACGAGGTCCACCCGCGAGACCTCGACGAGGTGCCCGCGTTCCAGGACGCCGAGGGAGGCGAGGATCTCCCCGTACAGCCGGGCCACCGTGGTCTTGCCGGTACCGGGTGAGCCGGTGAAGACGAGGTGCCGGCGGACCGAGGCGGCCTTCAGGCCCGCCTGCTGCCGGCGCCGCCCGACCTCGATCATGTCGGTGAGTGCGCGGACCTCCCGCTTGACGCTGTCCAGCCCGACCAGCCCTTCGAGCCGCTCCAGCACGGCGGCGGAACCGCCCTGCGGCGCCGCCCCCTCCGGCGCGGCGGCGTCCCCGCGCCCGAAGTCCCGCGGCGCAGCGGGTGCGGGCCGGGCTGCCGGGAGCGGCGGGCCCGCCGCGCCGGCCGGGGCGGGGGCCTCGCGGGGCGCGGCCCGGACCGCGGCCCGCTCCCCGGCTCCGCCGCCGGACCCGGGGTGGCCGGCGTGCCGGGAGGGGGCGCCGTCGGCGGTGCAGTCCTCGGCGACCGGCCCGTCCTCGGCGAACTCGTAGCCGCCGCGGGCGCAGCGATCGGTGTGGCAGCCCGCCAGGTGGGCGCGGCAGCCGTCGAGGACGTGGAACCCGAAGCCGGCGCTGCCGGTCACCCGGCAGGACCGGAAGCTGCCCCGCCCGCCGGCGGAGACGTAGAACCCGGACTCCGCGGGCGAGGACACCGTGCACCGCTCGACCGAGGGATCGGCGCCCTTGGTGACGATGACCCCGGTCTGCACGGCGTCGATCGTGCAGTCGGCGAGGGTGCCGCCGCTGCCGTGGTCGCGGAACCAGGCGCCGGTGCCGGCCTCGCGGATACGGCAGTCCTCGACCCGCGCGGTGGCCCCGTCGCTCACCGAGACGGCGGTGTTGCGGACCTGGGACAGGTCGCTGTCGACGACGTCCGCGCGGGAGCCGCGGTCCAGGACGAACACCGCGTCCGGCACGTCGTGCACCCGGCAGTCCGTCAGCGACGCGCCGGCCCCGTCGCTGATCCACACGGCCGGATAGTCGCCCGTGCTGTCGTGGATCTCGCAGGAGTCCGCCTCGGCCCGGGTGCCGGGGTCCCACACGGACAGGCCGTTGCGGCCGAAGCGGCGCACGCTCGTGCGGGTGAGGGTGAGCACCGACCGCGAGCGCAGGTCCACCGCGTTCTCCGGGACGTCGTGGATGTCGCACCCGGACAGGGTGAGCACGGCGTCCGTGTCGAGGGTGACCCCGTCCGCCGAGGTGCGGTGCACCGTGCAGTCGGTGAAGCGGGCCGCCGCCCGCGCGGCGATCTGCACTCCCGTCCCGTTGATCTCGTACACCTCGCAGGCCAGCGCCTCCAGCCCCGAGCCCTCCCCGGTGACCGCGATGCCGGCGCCTCCCGCGTGGTGGATGCGGCACCGCTCCAGGCGCGGGTGCCCGCCGGAGCGGACGGAGACCCCGGCCTGTCCGGAGGCGGCGACCTCGCACTCCTCGAACACCCCTCCGCCGCCGTCCAGTACGGCCACTCCCACCCCGGACGGGTTCTCCACGGTGCACCGCCGCACCACGGGCCGGCCCATGCCGCGGACCTCGATGCCGGACGCCGACTCCGTGGTCACCCGCAGGTCGGTCAGCTCCGGAGTGCCCTCCTCCACCAGGAGCGCGGGCGCGGCCCTGTCCTGCCCCTCCACGGTGAGGTCCCGGACCACGGCCGAGGCCCGCACGGTCAGCGCGATCCCGTCCGGCGGGGCGATGCGCACCGACCCGGCGGCGCCCTCGACCCCGCGGAGCGTCACGGCGTGGTGCAGCACCAGGTTCTCCCGGTACGTGCCGGGCGCGACCGTCAGCACGTCCCCGTCGCCCGCGGCGGCGAGCGCCGCGGACAGCGTCGGGTACTCACCGGAGCGGCGCCGCCACCGCGACGAACCGCCGTGCGTCAGCTGGACCGTGCCCTGTGCCATGGTGCTGTCGTGCCCCCGCCCTCGTTCTCGCGCTGTCGAACCGGCCGGAACCGCCTCCCCGACCGCCCTCAGCGGTGGGAGCGGCTGACGGCAACCGGGGTCCGGCCGGTCCACCGTAGCGCGCGGGGAGCCGCCGGGAGGCCAGGTCAACTTCCCGCACCCGCCCGGCCCCAGTCCGGCCCCGTCTCCGCCCAGGCGCGGTCCAGCAGTGCGTGGCGCCGGTGCACCAGCCGGCGGACGACGAGCCGCCGGCCCGTCTCGGCCAGCAGGGCCGTCCCGACGGCCGCCGCGAGGCCCACGACCGCCGCGTGCGCCCCCGCGGACGCCGCGTCGAGCGGTCGCCCCACCAGCCGGCCCCGGGCGTCCGTCCATATCCGGAACCGGTCGCCGGCCCGCGGCGGTTCCTCGGCCGCGGGGACGGTGCCCCGGTGGCCGCTGCCGTCCGGCGCGGTCCACTCCGCCACCACCTGGGTGCGCCGCGGACTCTGGCGCTGCGGGTTCGCGTCGGCTCCCGCGCCCTCCGGGCCCTCCCCGGCCGGCCGCACCACCACCGCCGGTACGAGGTATCTCTCCTGCTGCTGCTCCCGCACCGCCTGCTGCAGCCGCTCGTCCACCCGGAGGCCGGCGGCGCAGCCCACGGCCGGTGCGACCAGCAGGACGCACACCACCGCGGCGAACGCCACCCATGCCTCGACGAGATCAGTGGGCCGGCACAGCGGATTGTGCCGCCAACGCCACACGCCTGTCGCTGTCCACACGGTCCGGCACCCCCTTGCCTCCGCCTGTCTGCCGTCCAAGCCTCCCGCCTGCCCGGAGACGCGCATTCCGGGCGCTGGGAGGTGTGCCGCGCGAGCCGCTGCACGATCCCCCGCGGTCGTGCGACACGTTCCGACTGATCCAACGGGCGGCTGGTGGCGGTCGGTTCCAAACCGGCGGCAGAGCCCCTCGAAGGTGTCATTCCGAAGGTGATCCGGCCCCGTCCGGCGGCGGGCGTGGCAGCGCAGGCCGGCAGGCGGCGGCGCCGGCCTCAGCTCAGGACGCGCACCTCGTCCCCGACCCGCACGGTGCCCGTCCGGACCGGCACGAGCTGCCGCCCGAACGCGAGGGACTTCCCGATCCTCCGGTACGCGCCGAGCGTCTTGAGCGGCTCCCTGCCGCGCTCCGCCGTCGCCTGGTCGGTCGTGGTGACGATGCACCTGCCGCACTCGCGGGCCACGCGGAAGACCGCCTCGCCGATCGCGATCCGCCGCCAGCCGTCCTCGGCCCACGGCTCGGCGCCCGCGACGACGACGTTGGGCCGGAACCGGTTCATCGGCAGCGGCCCCTCCTCGGCGTGCTCGCCCTGCGCGATCAGCGAGTTGAGCGCGTCCAGCGACGCCAGCGAGGCGAGCAGCACCGGGTAGCCGTCGGCGAGGCTGACGGTCTCCCCGGGCAGGGCGTACTCGGGGTCGACGGGCCGGCGTACGGCCGGGTCGTCCAGGTGTACGAGCCGCACCGGGACGCCGAGCCAGGCGCTGAACCAGTCGGCGGCGGCGCCCGCGGCCACCACCGTCTCGACCTTCTTGCCGAAGAGCACCACCGGCTCCAGCGGCCCGGGCTCGGGCACCTCCACGACCAGCTCCGCCATGCCCGGCGCCGACAGTGCGACCGCGCCCCCGGCCAGCGGGCGCGCGGCGGCCAGCGCCAGGCGGGGCCGTTGGCGCTGCGTGATGACCGTGCCCGACGTGTCGACCAGCGCCCAGCGCCGGTCGCCGGACAGCCCCCAGGGCTCCACGGCCGCCTCGCCGGGAGCGGTACCCGCCACCGACTTCACGGGATGGACGTGGAGCGCGTGCACGTACGGGTTCGCCATGGGTGCATCCTGCCAGGTGCCCCGCCGGCGCCCCAGCGGGCGCCCGCGGGCCTGTCAGGACGCCCGGGCCCGGAGTGTTCCGCCCGTTCGGGCGGTCAGTAGCCGCGCCCCTGGTAGGGGCGGCCGTACGGGTCCTGGTACGGGGTGGCCGCGGCAGGCGCCGGAGCCGGAACCGGAACCTGCATCGGGCGCGGTGCGGCCGGGCGCATCGCCTCGTACCCGGTGCCCGCGGCGGCCGGTCGCGGCGGCTGCGGCTGGGCCTGCTGCATGTACCCGGGGCGGGCCGCGGCGGGCTGCTGCTGCGGGATGTACGGCGCGGGTGCGCTCTGCAGGGGCATGGGCGCGGGCGCGGCCTGCCCCTGGTACGGGTACCCGTACCCGCCCGTCTGCTGCTGCGGTGCGGCGGGCGGGAGGGCGGCCGGCAGGGCCGGCAGCGAGGAGGAGAGGGCCGGGAGGTTTCCACCGCTCGCATAGCCGGCACCCGGCGTGTCGTAGGCGGCCGGAACCCGGATCGGGGCGATCTGCGGAGTCCCGCGTTCCGCCACGAGCGAGTCGTAGATGGGGGTGTCCGGGAAGGAGGGCGCGGAGTAGTAGCCGCCGCCATAAGTGGAGCGGGGGGAGGTCATGGGTCATAAGTTAAGCCCACGGCTTCACGGGGTCCATAGCGAGGCGTGACGAACCCCGCGCTGACCTGCATATTCCCAGGTCAGTGCGTCGGCTTTCACTTGACCTTCACGTGCACGATTCGCCACTTCCGCCCCGGCTTGCTCCGACTCGTACTCGCCGGTTGGGTGTTGCACCGACTTGCCGCTGACGCAGCGTCACCATCCGGTGGCCCCGGATGACATCGCCCTCGGGGCGATATTTCCGTTTCATGCGTCGCTGGGGCGGGCGTAGGTCCGCCCCTTCCACGCGGCGCCGCGCCCCCGGTGGTGCTGCACCGCCGAATCGACCGTCATCAGCAGGTACAGCAGCGCGGTGAACGGCAGCAGCGGCGCCAGCACGGCCGGCTGCCGGTAGTACCGCAGCATCGGCAGGTACGTGCCGGCCATGAGCAGCCAGGCCAGGCCCCCCGCCCAGGCCGTGGCCGGCCTCCCGGCGGCCAGGCCCGCCAGGAGCGCGGCCGGCGGGACGAGGTAGACGAGCACGAGCGCGGCCACCGTCCCGGCCAGGAGCAGCGGTCGGTGGCGGAGCTGGGCGTACGCGCTGCGCGACACCATCCGCCACAGGTCGGCCAGCGCCGGGTAGGGGCGCACGCTCTCCACGCGCTCCGAGAGTCCCAGCCAGATCCGGCCGCCGGAATCCCGGACGGCCCGGGCGAGGGAGACGTCGTCGATGACGGCGTGCCGGATCGCGTCCGGTACGCCGGCCCGTACGGCCGCCTCCGTCCGCAGCAGTACGCACCCCCCGGCCGCCGCGGCGGTCCGCCCGCCCGGGCGGTTGATCCGGCGGAAGGGGTAGAGCTGCGCGAAGAAGTACACGAACGCGGGGACGACCAGCCGCTCCCACGGCCCGGCGGTCCGGAGCCGGGCCATCTGCGAGACCAGGTCCAGGCCGGCGCTGGTCGCGGCGGCGACGAGCTCGCGGAGGCCGTCGGGCTCGTGGGCGATGTCGGCGTCGGTGAGGAGGAGGTAGTCCGGCCCGCCGGGCGTGGACGCGCGGGCGACCGCGATGCCGTGGCGCAGGGCCCACAGCTTGCCCGTCCAGCCGGGGTCGGGCTCGCCCGGCGAGACGACGGTGAGCGGCAGCCCGGGGCGCCCGTGCGCCAGGCGCCGGGCCAGGTCGGCGGTGCCGTCGGTACTGCCGTCGTCGACGAGGACGATCCGGGCTTCGCCCGGGTAGTCCTGCGCGAGCAGCGAGGGCAGGCTGAGCGGCAGCACCTCGGCCTCGTCCCGCGCGGGGACCACGACGGCCACGGAGGGCCATCGCGCCGGGGCGGAACGCGGCGGCAGGCGGACGTCGGTCCGCCAGAACATCCCCTGCGCGAACGTGAGCCACAACCAGGCGGCGAGGGAGAGGCAGGCAGCACCGAAAAGGCCCATGGGCGGCAGTGTGCCGAACCCCGCGCGGCATGTCCCGCACCCCACCGGCGCGCCCCGTCTCCCGGCGGCGGCGGTCCGCCCGGTGAGGGGCCTGCCCGCCGGCAGCGTTGCCCCGGAGAAGGGCGCGCGTCGGGCCCGCGCCGCCGCCCATGCAAACGATCTTGTTAGCCTGCGGCACGTGACCAAGGACCGTGCGGCAGGCCGGACAGGCCGGACAGGCCGAATACGCCGGATGGCGGGGGACAGCGGGCCGGAGCGCGTGCTGGTGGCCGCCAGTTTCGTCAACCGGGTCGGCAACGGCCTGTTCAACGCGGCCTCGGCCCTCTACTTCACCCTGGTCGTGGGCCTGCCCGCGGCGCAGGTCGGCGCCGCGCTCACCATCGCCGGGGTGATCGGCCTGTGCGCGGGGATCCCCGGCGGCCACCTCGCCGACCGGCACGGGGCCCGCGCGGTCATGGCGGCGGCCCTCACGGTCCAGGCGGTGGCGATGGCGGCCCTCGTCCTCGTCGAGACCTGGGCCGCGCTCACGCTCGTCGCGACGGTCGACCAGATCGCCGCGGCGGTCGGCGGGGCGGCGTGGGGAGCCCTCGTGGCCCGGGTCGGGGGCGAGCGGCCGGCGGTGTTCAGGGCGAAGCTGCGCACGTTCGTCAACCTGGGCGTCGTCCTGGGAACGGCGGGGGCCGGGGCGGCGCTCGCCGCGGACACCCGCGGCGGCTACGTCGCACTGGTCCTCGGCAACGCGGCGAGTTTCGCCCTGTGCGCGGCCCTGCTGCTCCTGCTGCCCCGCTACCCCGTGCTCGCCGCACCGCCCCGGCAGCGCCGCCGGCCGGCCTTCGCGGACCGCCCGTTCCTGGCGTTCACCGCCCTCTACGGGGCCATGGGGCTGCAGTACCCGGTGATCTCCCTGCTCCTGCCCCTCTGGATCTCCGAACACACCGAAGCGCCGCGCTGGACGGTGGCCGCGCTGTTCGCCTTCAACTCCGCCTTCTGCGTACTGACGCAGACCAGGATCGGCTCCCGGATCGAGACCCCGTACGACGGCGGCAGGGCCTTCCGTACCGCGGGGCTGCTCTTCCTCGTCAGCTGCCCGATGATGGCGCTGGCCGCGTACGCACCCGTGTGGGCGGCGGCGGGGCTGGTCCTGGCCGCGGTGTTCGTGCACAGCCTGGGGGAGGTCTGGGAGTCCTCGGCGGGCTTCGCGCTGGGTTTCGGCCTGGCCCCCGACCACGCCCAGGGGCAGTACCAGGGCCTCCTCGGCCTCGGCTTCAACGCGGGCCAGGCCCTCGCCCCCGCGATCCTCACCACGGCGGTGCTCGGCCTGGGCACGGCGGGCTGGCTGCTGCTGGCGCTGTTCTTCGCGGCGCTGGGCGCCGCCGGCCCGCCCCTTGCCCGGTGGGGCATGCGGACCCGTCCGCAGCCGGCCGCCGCCGCGGAAGCGGCTGCCCAGGCCCCGTGACGACGGGACGCGCCCCCAGGGGGTGTGCCGCGGCCCACAGCGGGGCCCGTCGGAGCGGCCGGGAGGGGGGCGTCGATTAAGGTGACCAGGTGAAGATCGCCCTCATGGACTCCGGAATCGGCCTCCTCGCGGCTGCCGCCGCCATGCGGCGGCTGCGGCCGGACGCCGACCTGGTCCTGTCCTCCGACCCCGACGGCATGCCCTGGGGGCCGCGGACCCCCGCCGACCTGGCCGGGCGGGCGCTCGGCGTCGCGCGCGCCGCCGCCGCCCTGCGGCCGGACGCGCTGATCATCGCCTGCAACACCGCCACCGTGCACGCCCTGCCCGCCATCCGGGCCGAGCTGGAGCCGGGGATCCCCGTCATCGGGACCGTGCCCGCGATCAAGCCCGCCGCCGCGGCGGGCGGCCGCCTCGCCATCTGGGCCACCCCCGCCACGACCGGCAGCCCGTACCAGCGCGGCCTGATCCGCGACTTCGCGGCCGGGGCGCACGTCACCGAGGTGCCCTGCCCGGGGCTCGCGGACGCCGTGGAGGCGGGCGACGCCGAGGCCGTCGCGGCCGCCGTGGCGGCCGCCGCCGCCCTCACCCCGGCCGACGTCACCGACGTCGTCCTCGGCTGCACGCACTACGAGCTCGTCGAGCCCGCCGTCCGGGCGGCGCTGGCCGAGCGGACCGGCGGGGCCGACCTCGTCTACCACGGCTCCGCCGAGCCGGTCGCCGTCCAGGCGCTGCGGCGGATCGGCGCCTCCGCCGACCCGGCCGCCCCCGCCACCGGCACCCTGACCGTGCTGCTCAGCGGCAGCGAGGGCGTCCTGCCCGCCGCCGCGCTCGGATACGCAGAGGGCCGGCTCCTGGCCGGCGAGGGCGCCGCGGTCGGCAGCCGCTGACCCCGCGGGCGGCGCCGTCCGCCGCCCTACGCGGCCCCGGCCAGGCGGACCGCGAGGTCGTGCAGGGACCGGGCGTCCAGGACGCGGTCGGCCGATCCCGGGAGGGGCACGTGGAGCGGCGCGGTCCACTCCGGGGGGATCGCCTCGCTGCCGTAGCGGGCGCCGGCCAGGGTGCCCGTGACCGCGGCCACCGTGTCGGTGTCTCCGCCCAGGTTGACGGCGGCCCTTACGGCCTCCGCGAAGCCGGTGGTCGTACGGAGGGCCCATGCCGCCGAGCCCAGGCAGGGCCACACCGCGCCGTTGAATTCGGTGGCGAGTCCGGGATGCCAGTCCGGGGCGAGGACGCGGGCGTAGCGTTCGCGCTGCTCCGGCGCCACCGCCGCCAGCGCCTGCGGCAGCCCCTCCAGCGGGTCGGCGCCGTCGAGCGCCGCGCGGACGAGTTCGTGGAGGATGGCCGTGCCCTCCCAGGCGGCAGGGTCGCCGTGGGTCAGGGCCGCCAGGCGCCGCGCCGCGTCCATGGTGGCCTGCTGCCCGGCCGCCGCGAAGAACACCGCCGAGGTCGACGCCCGCATGAGGGAACCGTTGCCGGCCGCCCGCGCGTTCGCCTGGAAGTGCAGTGCCGCGGCCAGGTCCCACGGGTCGCCGCTGGTGAGCACCTGTTCCGTCTGCAGGCCGATGTCCTTCGGCCCGGCGGCCGCCCACCGCCGGAACCGGTCGAAGACGTCGGGGAGTTCGAGCCCGCCGTGGTCGAGGAGGGACTCGCCGACGAGGACGGCCATCTGCGTGTCGTCGGTGGCCTCGCCCGGGTCCCAGCCGCCGCCCCCGCGCATCTCCGAACCGCGGGCGTCGAGTTCCCCCGCGGGCCCGAACTCATAGGGCGCGCCGAGCGCGTCGCCGACGGCCGAGCCGAGCACCGCGCCCACGGCGCGGTCGAGACGGGTCGTCAAGAAGCCTCCTCGTGCAGGTCGGAGCAGGCACAGTCCAGCACGAAGCGGGCGAGCGCGTCCAGATCGTCCGGCCCGGCGGCGACCGGTGCGGCCGGGGTCCGGGAGAGGAGGTGCCGGAGCGCGCCGTGGCCTGCGGGGGGAAGATTGCGGGCGTACGCGGGCCCCGGCCGGCGGCCGTGGCCCGCGCGGGAGGCGCCCGAGCGCGGCGAAGCCGGCGGCACCGACCGGTGGCCGGGTGCCCCGGCAGACGACGCTGGCACCTCTGCCTGATCGACGCCCCCTCACCGCCGATCCCGCCCGGCCCGCACCCCACCGCCCGGCCCCGGCCGACGGTGGGGTGCGGGCCGGGCG
>NZ_RPSE01000183.1:0-11745 GCF_003949955.1 Streptomyces sp. WAC05292 | reverse complement strand
TCCGCCATGTGTGCGCCCGCCGGCGGGCGGGCGCACACATGGCGGACGCGGCGGCCCGGCGCGGTCCGTGCCCGCGCTCCGGCGTGCGCACGTACAACGCTGCCCCGGCCGCGAGATCGCGGGCCGGGGCAGCGCAGAGCATGCAGAGTGTGCAGTCGGTCTTGCCGACGGGTCAGCCGACGACCTTCTTCAGGGCGTCACCCAGGGCGTCCGCCTCGTCCGGCGTCAGCTCGACGACCAGCCGACCGCCGCCCTCGAGCGGTACGCGCATGACGATGCCCCGCCCCTCCTTGGTGACCTCGAGCGGGCCGTCGCCCGTCCGCGGCTTCATGGCCGCCATGCTCGTTCCCCTTCCTGAAACCAGCTCATCGTCAGCCGACGGCCCCATTCAGGCGCCTGGAACCCGGCATCGAACACATTGCTTCCCGGCCATTATCCCGCATGTCAGGACCCGATGACCAACATCGGAAGGGAACGCTTGGGCAACGCGCTCTGCCAAAACCACTCATTTCGGGGACCTGCCTGCGATACTGCGCGCGCTCCGCGCGGGCGCCGCGGCCGCTTTCTTTGACGCACATCACATGCCCCCGGGCGGCGCGGTCCGCCATGCTGGCCCTTGCACCGGCCGGTACCGGCCGGTAGCCCAGCCCGCGACGAAGGGGGACCCCCGACATGGCCGACAGCGTGCTCTACGACGTCACCGACGGACTCGCCACCATCACGATCAACCGTCCCGACGCCATGAACGCCATGAACACCGAGGCGAAGGTCGCGCTCCGCGACGCCGTCCGGGCGGCGGCCGACGACGCGGCGGTACGGGCCGTGCTGCTGACCGCCGCCGGCGACCGCGCCTTCTGCGTCGGCCAGGACCTGAAGGAGCACGTGCAGAACCTGCAGGCCGACCGGGAGACCGGCTCGTCGCTGACCATGACCACGGTCTCCGAGCACTACAACCCGATCGTGCGGGCGCTGGCGGAGATGCCGAAGCCGGTCGTGGCGGGCGTGAACGGCGTCGCGGCCGGGGCGGGCTTCGGCTTCGCCCTCGCCGCGGACTTCCGGGTGGTCTCCGAGACCGCGTCCTTCAACACGTCCTTCGCCGGGGTGGCGCTGACCGCCGACTCGGGCGTCTCCTGGACGCTGCCCCGTCTGATCGGCGCCTCGCGCGCCGCCGACCTGCTCCTCTTCCCCCGCTCGGTGAAGGCGCAGGAGGCGTACGAGCTGGGCATCGCCAACCGGCTGGTCCCGGCCGGGGAGCTGCACGCGCAGGCCGAGGCCGTGGCGCGCACGCTGGCCGCCGGCCCCACCGTCGCCTACGCCGCGCTGAAGGAGTCCCTCGCGTACGGGGCCTCGCACTCCCTCGCGGACGCCCTGGAGCGCGAGGACGTCCTGCAGACCCGGGCGGGCGCCTCCGAGGACCACGGCATCGCCGTCCAGGCCTTCCTGGCCAAGCAGCCTCCGGTCTACCTCGGCCGCTGACCCTCCGCCGGCACCCGCCCGGCCCCGGCCTGCGCGGCCGGGGTCGCCGGGGCCGCCGGGGTGCGGGCGGTGCAGTCCGCCAGGTGGTCGTTGACGAGCCCGCAGGCCTGCATCAGCGCGTAGGCGGTGGTGGGTCCGACGAAGCGGATGCCGGCCTTCTTCAGCGCCTTGGCGAGCGCCGTCGACTCGGGTGTCACCGCCAGGACGTCCGCGATCGACGCCGGGGCGGGGCGGCCCGGCTCCGGGGCGTGCGACCAGACCAGGGTGTCCAGCTCGCCGGGCTCCCAGCCGGCGAGCACCCGCGCGTTGGCGAGCGTCGCGTCGATCTTGGCGCGGTTGCGGATGATCCGCTCGTCGGCGAGCAGCCGCTCGGCGTCCCGGTGGTCGAAGGCGGCGACGGCCGCGATCTCGAAGTTCGCGAAGGCCGCGCGGAAGCCCTCGCGGCGCCGCAGGATCGTCAGCCAGGAGAGGCCGGACTGGAAGGCCTCCAGGCACAGCCGCTCGTACAGGGCGTCGTCCCCGTGGACGGCGCGGCCCCACTCGGTGTCGTGGTAGGCGGTGTAGTCCTCGGTGGCCAGGGCCCAGGGGCAGCGCAGGGCGCCGTCGGCGCCCGCGAGGGCGGTCACCGGGAGTCCTTGGAGAGGTCGACCGCGGTCGGCTCGTGGTCCTGCTCGGGCTCCCCGGCCTCCGCCTCCCCGGGCGCGTCCCCGCCGGGCGCCGCAGCCCCGGCCGCGGGAGCGGACCCGGCCGCCGCCGGCCGCCCGGCCGTCGCCACCGCCGCCGCCAGCTCGGCGATCCGGGAGTCCCGCTCGGCGAGCTCGGCCGCGAGGCGCTCCAGTACGTCGTCCACCTCGGCCATCCGGTAGCCGCGCGCCGCGACGGGCAGCCGCAGGGCCGCGACGTCGGCCGGGGCGACGGGGCGGGTCTCGGGCAGGGCGTCGGCGACCCGGTCGGGCTCCGCGTCGGGCAGGACGGCCTCCGAGCCGCCTCCGATCACGGCCAGGGTGACCGCGGTGACGACCACGACCAGCGCGATCAGCAGGAACCAGAACACGATCAACTCCCTGAGAGACTTGCGGGGCACCTCCCGGCGGCGGCCGGTGGACCACCAGGTGACCAGGTTAAGGTCGCAGGCGGGGCGCGAGGGCCCCCTGAGGAGGAAAGAACGGGATGCTGCGACTGGGCAGGCGCGAGTTCGACACCCACGAGCCGGTGATCATGGCGATCGTGAACCGGACGCCCGACTCCTTCTACGACCAGGGCGCGACGTTCCGCGACGAGCCCGCCCTGGAGCGCGTGGAGCAGGCGGTGGCCGAGGGCGCGGCGATCATCGACATCGGCGGGGTCAAGGCGGGGCCGGGCGAGCACGTGGACGCGGTCGAGGAGGCCCGGCGGACGGTCGGCTTCGTCGCGGAGGTCCGGCGCCGCCACCCGGACGTGGTGATCAGCGTCGACACCTGGCGGCACGAGGTCGGCGAGGCGGTCTGCGAGGCCGGCGCGGACCTGCTGAACGACGCCTGGGGCGGCGTCGACCCGAAGCTGGCCGAGGTCGCCGCCCGGCACGGTGCGGGCCTGGTGTGCACGCACGCGGGCGGGGTCGAGCCGCGGACCCGGCCGCACCGGACCGCCTACGACGACGTGATGGCGGACATCCTGCGGGTCACGGTGGGGCTGGCCGAGCGGGCCGCGGCCCTCGGCGTCCGCCGCGACGCGATCATGATCGATCCGGGGCACGACTTCGGGAAGAACACCCGGCACTCGCTGGAGGCGACCCGGCGCCTGGCGGAGATGGCCGAGACCGGCTGGCCGGTGCTGGTGTCGCTGTCGAACAAGGACTTCGTCGGCGAGACCCTGGACCGGCCGGTCAAGGAGCGCCTGCTCGGCACGCTCGCCACGACCGCGGTGTCGGCCTGGCTGGGCGCGCAGGTCTACCGGGTGCACGAGGTCGCGGAGACCCGGCAGGTCCTGGAGATGGTCCGGGCGATCCAGGGGTACCGGGAGCCGGCGGTGGCCCGCCGGGGGCTGGCCTGAGCCGGGCCCCGGCGGGGGCCTGCCGGCCGGCCGCTACTTCCCGACCTCCTTGGTGACGAGCGCGATGGCCTCTTCCACGTCGTCGGTGACGTGGAAGAGGTACAGGTCGCGCTCGGAGGCCTTGCCCTGGGCGATGACCGTGTTCCGGAGCCACTCGACGAGCCCGTTCCAGTAGTCCGTCCCGAAGAGCACGATCGGGAAGCGGGTGATCTTCTGGGTCTGGACCAGGGTCAGGGCCTCGAACAACTCGTCCAGCGTGCCGAGTCCGCCCGGCAGGACGACGAATCCCTGGCTGTACTTCACGAACATCGTCTTGCGGACGAAGAAGTACCGGAAGTTCAGCCCGAGGTCGACGTGCTCGTTGAGCCCCTGCTCGAAGGGCAGCTCGATGCCGAGGCCGACGGAGACCCCGTTCGCCTCCCGCGCACCCTTGTTGGCGGCCTCCATGGCGCCGGGGCCGCCGCCGGTGATCACGGCGAAGCCGGCCTCGACGAGCGCGCTGCCGATGCGGACGCCGGCCTCGTACTCGGGCGAGCCCGCCGGGGTGCGCGCCGAGCCGAACACGCTGATCGCCGGCGGCAGCTCGGCGAGCGTGCCGAAGCCCTCGATGAACTCCGACTGGATGCGCAGGACCCGCCAGGGATCGGTGTGCACCCACTCGGAGGGCCCGGCCGTGTCCAGCAGCCGCTGGTCGGTCGTGCTGCCCGCCTGCACCTGGCTGCGGCGGCGCAGCACGGGTCCGAGCTGCTGCTCCTCGGGGCGGCGGACGCCTCCCTCGGCATCGCGGTGGTTGCCCATGATGTGCTCCCTCCTGCTGATCGTTGGATCAGGGTAGGCGCACGGAGGTGACGGGAGGGGTAATTCAGGAGGTCAGCCAGGCGCGGAGTCGTTCCTCGCAGTGCAGGATCGCCTTGGTGTCGACCCGTTCGTCGACCTTGTGGGCCAGCAGGGCGTCGCCCGGGCCGTAGTTGACGGCGGGGACGCCGAGCGCGCTGAAGCGGGAGACGTCGGTCCAGCCGAACTTGGGCATGGCGCGGCCGCCGACGGCCTCCATGAAGGCCTTCGCGGCCGGGTGCGAGAGCCCGGGGAGGGCGCCGCCGGAGGAGTCGTCGACGGTGAGGGCGGTGACGCCGCAGTCCGCGAAGACCTCTTCGACGTGGGCGAGGGCGTCGGCCTCGCTGCGGTCGGGGGCGTAGCGGAAGTTGACGGTCACGGTGCAGGCGTCGGGGATGACGTTGTTGGCCACGCCGCCCTCGATGCGGACCGCGTTGAGGCCCTCGTGGTACTCCAGTCCGTCGATGACGGGCCGGCGCGGCTCGTAGGCGGCCAGCCTGGCCAGGATGGGGGCCGCGGCGTGGATGGCGTTGGAGCCCATCCAGCTGCGGGCGGAGTGGGCGCGCTCGCCGGAGGTGTGCAGCAGGACGCGCAGGGTGCCCTGGCAGCCGCCCTCGACCTCGGCGTCCGAGGGCTCCAGGAGGACCGCGAAGTCCCCGGCGAGCCAGTCGGGGTGGGCCTCGGCGATCCGGCCCAGGCCGTTGAGGTGGGAGGCCACCTCCTCCTGGTCGTAGAAGACGAAGGTGAGGTCGCGGTTGGGCTCGGGCACGGTCGCGGCGATGCGCAGCTGGACGGCGACGCCGGACTTCATGTCGGTGGTGCCGCAGCCCCACAGGACGCCGTCGCCGTCGAGGCGGGAGGGGACGTTCCCGGCGATGGGCACGGTGTCGAGGTGCCCGGCGAGGACGACGCGCTCGGGGCGGCCGAGGCGGGTGCGGGCCACGACGTTGTTGCCGTACCGGTCGACCGTGAGGTGGGGCAGGCCCCGCAGGGCGCTTTCGACGAGGTCGGCGAGGGCCTCCTCGTCGCCGCTCACGGAGGGGACGTCGACGAGCCTCGCGGTCAGCCGGGCTGCGTCGAGGGTGAGGTCGAGCTCGGTTTCGGACATGCCCCCGACCCTAACGCGCCGTGCTGCGGCGAACGTCTCACGTCCGACCGGTGGACGTGCGACGTGGCTCAAGTACGGTGGGCCGCGTGTCACGCAGCGATCACTCCCGCCCCCGCCGCCGCCGTGGTCTCCGCGCGGCCGCCGGCCTGTGCGTCCTGCTCGCGCTCGCCGGCTACCTCGTCGTCCGGTTCGAGTCGATGGGAGGGGGCGGCGCACCGCACTGCACCGCCGCGGATTCGGCCGGGGACGGCTCCCCCGGAGGCAGCCGCCGTACGTACGACATGACGCCCGAGCAGGCGGCGAACGCGGCGACGATAGCCGCGGTCGGGGTGGCCAAGGGGCTGCCCGACCGGGCGGTGACCATCGCGCTGGCGACGGCGATGCAGGAGTCGGCGCTGCGCAACCTCGACCACGGCGACCGGGATTCGCTCGGGCTGTTCCAGCAGCGGCCCTCGCAGGGCTGGGGGACCCCGGAGCAGATCAGGGACCCCGTCTACTCGGCGGGGATCTTCTACGACCGGCTCGTCAAGGTGAAGGGGTACTCGCGGCTGCCGCTGACGGAGGCGGCGCAGAAGGTGCAGCTGAGCGGCTATCCGCAGGCGTACGCCAAGCACGAGCCGGACGCGGCGGTGCTGACGGCGGCGTTCGCCGGGGCCGGCGAGCTGACCTGCGGCGGTCCCGCGCCGGCGGCGCCGGGCGATCCGCAGCGGGTGCGGGGCGAGTTGGAGCGGATCTTCGGCAGGAGCGGGCTGCACGCCTTCCCGGGGGGACCGGCCGCGGCGGCCGCCGGCGCACCGGCGGCGGACGCCGAGGTGGCGCTGGCGGAGAAGCCGGAGGGCGGGGAGCAGGCGGCGCGCGGCAGCCGGGCCATCGCCGGCTGGGCGGTCGCGAACGCGCCGTCGCTGGGCATCGCGCGGGTCTCGTACGCGGAGCGCAGCTGGGTGGCGGGCGAGAAGAAGGGCCGCTGGCAGCCCGCGGGCGGCGACGCGAAGGGCGGCGCGGACGCGCGCGGCGCGCAGCGCGGCCAGGTCCGCATCTTCGTCAAGGGCTGAGCCGGGGGCCGGGCGCTCCCGGATCCCCGCTCGCGCGTACGGAACGTCCCCCGCAGGGGGTGAACCGCGGGCGGGCCTCCGGCGGCTCCCAAAGCGAGGAACTGCTGGTCGGTCGGCATCCCATGCGCTTGTCGCGGAAGCCGATTAAACGATGCGTTACCGATCCTTTACCGAAGGGCGCCGCAACCCGCCCCGCCCCGCGAGCGGTTGTAGCGGGCGTACTCAGCCGCTACCGCTTAGGAGCAACATGTCCCTCCCCCTGACCCGCCGGATCGCCCGTACCGCGCTGCTCCTCGCAGCCGGGGCCGCTCCCGTGGTCGGTGCGGCCGGCGCGGCCAGCGCCGCGGGCCTGGACTCGTCCCTGCCGCAGCTGGGCGCCCTCACCGGGCCGCAGGCCGCGGACTCCGCCTCCGAGGCCGTCCCGGCCGCGCCCGGGCAGGTCGCCGACACCGCGGGCGCCCTGCTGGGCGGCCTGCCGGCCGCCCAGGCCCTGCCGACCGGCGCCGTCCCGGCCGGCGACCTCGCGGGCGCGGTCCCGGCGCAGGGCCTGCCGACGGACGCCCTGCCGACCGGCTCCCTGCCGACGGACTCGCTGCCGCTGGGCTCCCTGCCGCTGAACGGCCTCGCCGGCTGACGGACCCGCGGAACGCCGAGGGGGCCGGGAGCGCTTGCCGCTCCCGGCCCCCTCGGCCCGTCTGCACCTTCCGCGGCCTCCGTCAGGCGAGGCGCTTGACCGCCGCGTCGACGCGCTCGTCCGTCGCGGTGAAGGCGACGCGGACGTGCCGGGCGCCCGCCTCGCCGTAGAAGTCGCCGGGGGCGACGAGGATGCCGAGGCCGGCGAGGTGGGCGACGGTGTCCCAGCAGGGCTCGTCGCGGGTCGCCCACAGGTAGAGGCTGGCCTCGCTGTGCTCGACGCGGAAGCCGTGCGCCTCCAGGGCCGCCCGCAGCGCCGCGCGCCGGGCGGCGTAGCGGCCGCGCTGCTCCGCGACGTGCGCGTCGTCGCCGAGGGCGGCGACGGTGGCCGCCTGCACCGGGGCCGGCGTCATCATGCCGCCGTGCTTGCGGATCCGGAGGAGCTCGCCGAGGACGTCCGCGTCGCCGGCGACGAACGCCGCCCGGTAGCCCGCCAGGTTGGACCGCTTGGACAGGGAGTGGACGGCGACGAGGCCCTCGTAGGAGCCGCCGCAGACGTCGTCGTGGAGGACGGAGACGGGCTCGGCCTCCCAGCCGAGCTCCAGGTAGCACTCGTCGCTGAAGACGAGGACGGAGTGCTCCCGCGCCCAGGCCACGATGCGGACGAGCTCGTCCTTGGGGATGACCGCGCCGGTCGGGTTGGACGGCGAGTTGAGCCACAGCAGCTTCAGGCCGGCCGGGTCGAGCTCGGTGGGGTCGTCGTAGACGACGGCCTCGGCGCCGCAGAGCCGTGCGCCGACCTCGTACGTGGGGTAGGCGAGCCGCGGGTAGGCGACCTTGTCGCCGGGGCCCAGGCCGAGCTGCGTGGGCAGCCAGGCGACGAGCTCCTTGGAGCCGACGACGGGCAGGACGTTGCCGTGGCCGGCGGCGCTCGCGCCGAGGCGGCCGCGCAGCCAGCCGGTGATCGCGTCGCGCAGGGCGGGCGTCCCCCACACGGTGGGGTAGCCCGGGGAGTCCGCGGCCGCGACGAGGGCGTCGCGGATCAGCTGCGGCACGGGGTCGACGGGCGTGCCGACGGAGAGGTCGACGATGCCGTCGGGGTGCGCCGCGGCCGTCGCCTTGTACGGCTCCAGCTTGTCCCACGGGAAGACGGGAAGGCGTGAGGATACTGCGGCCACGGTGCTCTCTGCTCTCTCGTTCGGTCCGGTGCGGCGGGTGAACGGCTCGGTCCCGCCGGCGCTGGGCCGTGCGGGACCGAGGTGCGTTCCGCCCGCGTGGGGGCAGCCGTCAGTGGCCTTCGCCCATGGGCGGCAGCGCGGCGATGAAGGGGTGGTCGCGCTCGATCAGACCCAGCTTCGAGGCACCACCGGGCGAACCGAGCTCGTCGAAGAACTCGACGTTCGCCTTGTAGTACTCCTTCCACTCCTCCGGAGTGTCGTCCTCGTAGAAGATGGCCTCGACCGGGCAGACCGGCTCACAGGCGCCGCAGTCGACGCATTCGTCCGGGTGGATGTACAAGGACCGCTGGCCCTCGTAGATGCAGTCGACGGGGCACTCTTCGATGCATGCCTTGTCCTTGACGTCGACACAAGGCTCCGCGATGACGTAGGTCACGCTCTCGTTCCTCCTCGGTAGGGCTGTCCATATCGCGCGGGAGCGCGGCGTCGTCGATGCCCACGCCTAGTATCTCCGTTCCCGGGCACGATCCGAACAGGAGGGGCGGACAGAGCTGTGGAAATCACTGCCGGTGGGCTGCTGGAGATCCGTATCACCCCCGCTGACGTGGGTAAACGAGTCTCCGTACGACGGTCGGACGGGGGGCCGGACGGCAGGCCCCCGTTCACGGACACGGTAGGGGTTCTCACATCCTGGGACCGCGGTGTGCTCACGATCACACGCAAGGGCGGGGAATCCGTCCGCATCGCGGAATCCTCGCTGGTGGCGGGCAAGGTCGTACCCGCCGCGCCGGCCCGCCGCCGGGGTCCTGCGGCCTCCTTCGAGGAGCTGGCGCGGGTCGGCGCGCGGGCCTGGCAGCCACTGGAGAGCGAGCAGCTGGGCGGGTGGACGCTGCGGGCGGCCGGGGGGTTCACGCGGCGCGCCAACTCCGTCCTGGCGCTCGGCGACCCCGGGATACCGCTCGGTGAAGCACTCGCCCGGGTGACGGCCTGGTACGCGGAACGAGGACTTCCGCCCTATGTGCAGGGGGCGACGGGGGCCGCGGGCACCCAGGAGGTGCTCCTCGCGGAGCTGGAGCGGCGCGGCTGGCGGCGCGAGGTGTCGGCGGAGGTCCGCACCGCCGCACTGGCACCGCTGGCCGACACCGCCGCGGACACCGCGGCCGTACGCCTGTCCCGGACTCCGGACGGCGAGTGGCTCTCCCGCTACGGCCGGGTCCGCGACCCGGACACGGCGCGCCGGGTGCTGGAGGCAGGGCCGTCGGTGTGGTTCGCGACCGTGCCCGGCGCGGCGATCGGCCGCCTGGTCGTGGACGGCCGGTGGGCCGGCTTCGCGGCCGTCGAGGTCGCCCCGGAGCGGCGGCGCGAGGGGCTGGCGACGGCGGTGATGGCCGCGCTGGCCGCCCGGGCCCTGGAGGAGGGCGCCTCCGCGGCGTGGCTCCAGGTGGAGGCCGGCAACGCCGCCGCCCGCGCGCTCTACGACGGCCTGGGCTTCGCCGCGCACCACGCCTACCACCACTACCGGCAGGCCCGGCCGTGATCCCGGGGAGCCGGGAGCAGTTCGCCGAGGAGGCCCGCTCGGAGCGGCCCGACCTGTCGGTGCTGTGCCTGCTGGTGGCGGCCGAGGCCGACCCGGCGCTGGACGAGCGGGCGGTGGACGCGGCGCAGATCGAGCTGGACCGGCTGGCCGGCATGCTGCCGTACGGGCTGCGCGGGGCGCGGGCGTGGGCGTCGGCGGTGACGGAGCTGCTCGGCGGCCGGATGGGCTTCCACGGCACGCCCGCGGACTACGAGCGGCTGTCGTCCTCGCTGCTGCACGAGGTGCTGCGGCGCCGGCGCGGCCTGCCGATCCTGCTGTCCGTGGTGTGGCTGGAGGTCGCCCGGCGGGCGGGCGCGCCGGTGTACGGGCTCGGGCTGCCGGGGCACTTCGTCGTGGGCTTCGGCGACCCCGAGGAAGGCGTGGTGGTGGACCCGTTCGCGGGCGGCGCCTCGCTGGGGGCGGGCCCCGCGGAGCAGGCGTCGGGGCCGCGCACGCCGGCCCGGACGCTGGACATCGTGCTGCGGATCCTGAACAACATCCGGGCGTGGGCGGCCACGCGGCCCGAGCAGTCGGGGGTCTCGCTGTGGGCGCTGGAGCTGTCGCTGCTGCTCCCCTCGCACCCGGCGTCGCTGCGCTACGAGCGGGCGAAGCTGCTGGTGGAGCGCGGCCGGTTCACCGACGGGGCGGCCGAGCTGGAGGCGTACGCGCAGGTGGTGGAGGCGGTGGACGCCGCGGCCGCGGCGCGGATCCGGTCGGAGGCCCGCTCGGCGCGCGCCCTGCTGAACTGACCGGCCGGGGAGCGCGGCCCTTGCGTACGGACGGCGGCGGCCCCCGCCTCCCGGTGTCGGGGGGCGGGGGCCGTGTCCGTGCCCGGCGGCGCCGTCAGCTGGGGTTGGTGTCGATGGTGACGGTGCGCTCGGCGGTGGTCTTGCCGCGCAGTGCCTTGCCGAGGGCCCCGGCGACGTCCTGCGGGGAGACCGGGGTCTTCTCGCCGGTGCCGCGGGTGATCAGCACGCCGTCGAAGCTGTTGCCGTAGATGGCCTTGAGGGCTTCCAGGTCGTACTTCTCGACGAGCTTGCCGTCCACGGCCTGCATGCTGAGGATCTTCGGCAGCGACTTGGGGCCGAACGGGATGGACTTGGGGCCGGCCTTGACAGTGGCGATGCCGGACATGGCGGGCTCGGCGAACTCCTTCATGGCCCGGTCGAGTTCGGCCTGGTTCACGGCCGGCTCCTTGGTGGTGACCGGGAGTTCGACGGCGCCGGCCGAGCCGGTGGCGACCATGTCGCGGAACGCCTTGGTGACGAGCTCGGCGGAGGCGCCGGTGTCGAGGGTGGTGCCGGCCTTGCCGGGGACGGCGACGGCCTTGCCCGTGTCGAACTTGATGGTGCCCTCGGTGACGGTGCCGGCGGTCCCCGCCAGCTCCTGCAGGGCGACCTGGAGCTTCTCCTCGTCGACCGGCATGACCGGGTCGGCGACGCGCTCGTTGCCGAGGAGCGAGCCGATGACGGTGACCGGGTTGTAGTCGCTGCCCGCGGCGTTGCGCACGGTGGTCTGGGCGTCCAGGCTCAGCCCGGCCTTCTCCGGCTTCAGCTCGACCGGCTTGCCGCCGACGGTGAGCTGGAGCGGCGTGGCCGCGCGGTTGCCGAAGGCGGTCTGGAGCTTGGCGACGGCCTCGTCGCGGCTTCCGCTGATGTCGACGCCGAGGACGGTGGTGCCCTTGGGCACGTCCGAGTGGTTCAGCAGCAGGCCGGCGCCGTACGCCACGGCGAGGAGGGAGACGACGCCGCCGCCGAGCAGGACCAGCTTCGAGCGGGCCTTGGCGACCTTCGTCGGCTTCGGCGCGGCCGCCTTGGCCGGCCGGGGCGCCGCCGGGCGGTCGGCGGACGGCTTCGG
>NZ_RPSE01000182.1:0-11746 GCF_003949955.1 Streptomyces sp. WAC05292 | reverse complement strand
GCGGGCCCGCCGCGGACGGCGGGCGGCCGGGGGCCGCGGGCCCGCTCGGCGCGGCCGAACTCGGCGCGGAGCCCGGCGAGCGGGCCAGCCTGGTCCAGTTCTCCAGCGCCTTCTGCCAGCCCTGCCGCGCCTGGACCGGGCCGACCACCTGGCCGTGCACGGCCCCCTGCCCCTCTACCGGCCCGAGGAACTCGTCGAGCTCGCCGAAGACATCGACCTGCGGGGCCGCGGCGGAGCCGGCTTCCCCTTCGCCCGCAAGCTGCGGGCGGTCATGCGGACCGCCCGCTCCCGCGACGGGCGCACCGCCGTCGTCGTCAACGGCAGCGAGGGCGAACCCAGCTGCCTCAAGGACAAGGCGGTGCTGCTGCACGCCCCGCACCTCGTCCTCGACGGGGCGCTCCTCGCGGCCGCCGCGCTCGGCGCCGACGACGTGGTCGTCGGCGTCACCCGCGACGACGTGGAGCGGTCCCTGCGCGCGGCCGTCGCCGAGCGCGGCCCGGCCGGCAGCCGCGTCCGCGTCGCCAGACTCCCCGAGCGCTTCGTCACCGGCGAGGGCACCTCCCTCATCAACGGCATCGAGGGCGCCCCCGCCCTGCCCAACGGGCAGAAGGTCCGCACCAGCGACCGCGGCCTCGGCGGGGTCCCCACCCTGCTGTCCAACACCGAGACGTACGCCCAACTCGCCGTCGCCGCACGGCTGGGCGCCTCCGGGTACTGCTCGTCCGGCCTGCCCACCGAGCCCGGCACCGTCCTGCTCACCGTCGCCGGCTCGACCGTCGTCGAGGTGCCGACCGGCACCTCCCTGGCGTACGTCCTGGAGCTGTGCGGATACTCCCCGGGGCAGGGCGTCCTCGTCGGCGGCTACCACGGCCGCTGGCTGACCGCCGCCGCCGCGCGCTCGGTGACGCTGTCCCGCCAGTCGCTGTCCTCCGTCAACGCCGTACTGGGCGCGGGCGCGGTGCTGCCCCTGCCTGAGGACACCTGCCCCGCCGGCGAAGTCGCCCGCGTGGCCCGCTGGATGGCCGACGAGTCGGCGGGCCAGTGCGGCCCGTGCGTCCGGGGCCTGCCCTCCCTCGCCACGGCCGTGGAGGAACTCGTCGCGGGCGGCGGCAGGGCGGCCTGGGACGCGATCGAGAACCGCATGCGGGCGGTGCGCGGCCGCGGCGCGTGCAGCCATCCCGACGGCACCTCCGGCTTCGTCGCCTCCGCACTCGCCGTCTTCCCCGACGAGCTGCGCGACCACGCCCTCGGCAGCGGCTGCGGCCGCCGCGTCGTCGGCGCGCTGCCCCTGCCCGCCGACGAGAACCCCGAACGGCTCGTCGTGGACTGGACGCTGTGCCGGGGCCACGGCCTCTGCGCCGACCTGCTGCCGGACGTCGTCCGCCTGGACGCGGACGGCTTCCCGGCGCAGGCCGTCATGCCCGTCCCCGAGCGGTACAGGGCGAAGGCCCTGCGGGCCGTGCGGCGCTGCCCCGCCCTGGCGCTGCGCATCCAGGAGTGAACCGGAGGCGGCGGCGCGCACGACCGGGAGTTCACCGGTTAGCGGCTTCTGACAAATTCCCCGCCGTATCCATTCCCAGCCCCTCCCGGGGTTTATGAATTACTCGGCAGCACAACCCCCGGGAAAACCCGAAGGAGCGAACGTGAACAAGATGCGCCGCGTGACAACCGTCGGATCGGTGGCCGCCGTCCTGATGCTGACGGCGGCCTGCGGAGGAGGCGGCGGCGAAGCGCGCGGCGGGAATTCCGTACAGCCCGTGGGCGCGGGGAAGTCCCTCGCGGACGCCTACGGAGCGGGCAGCGGCTACGGGGCCGCCCCCGGCGAGCTGAGCGGCTCCGGCGCCGGCTCCGCGGCCGGTGACGCCGCCGGCGGCGGCAAGGGCGGGCCGGCGGGGCAGCTCGCCGTGCGGGAGATCGCGTCGGTCGGCAGCGTCGTCACCGACGGCGCGGGGGCGACCCTCTACCGCTTCGAGAAGGACACCCCGCAGCCCCCGAAGTCCACCTGCGACGGCGACTGCGCCACGGCCTGGCCGCCGGTCCCCGCCGACGACGCCACCGCCTCCGCCGGCATCGACGCGGGCCTGCTCGGCGCGGTCACCCGCTCCGACGGGACCAAGCAGCTGACCCTCGCCGGCTGGCCCGTCTACCGGTACGCCAAGGACACCCGGCCGGGCGAGGCGAACGGCGAGGGGGTCGGCGGGACGTGGCACGCGCTGGCGCCCGACGGGAAGAAGGCGGTCGACAAGAAGCAGAACGCGGGTGGCGGAGGCCGGTCGGGGACGGGAATGGGAATGGGAATGGGAATGGGTGGCGGATCCGGTTCGGGAGGATATTCGCAGAATCCGGACAAGGAGCTTTCCGTCGCCGCGAACGAAAAGCTCGGCAAGATACTCGTCGACGGTCAGTGGCGCACCCTGTACCGCTTCGACAAGGACAGTGCGTGGCCCATGAAGGTCACCTGCGTCGGTGCGTGCGCGGAGACGTGGAAGCCCGCCGCCCCGGTCGACAAGACCAAGGCGTCGGGAATCCGGCCGGAACTGATCGGCACGGTGAAGCGGCCCGACGGGAGCGAGCAGCTGACGATCGACTGCTGGCCGGTGTACACGTTCACCGGCGACACCGAACCCGGCCAGACCAACGGCCACAACAAGCAGGGCCTGTGGTTCGCGGTCACCGAGACCGGCAAGAAGGCTCCGGTTTCGGCCGGCTGAGACCCGTGAGGAAAGCCGTGTTCCCGACCTCCGCCCGCCTGGCCGCCTGCGCCGCCGCCCTGCCCGTGCTGCTGCTGTGCGGCGGCTGCGGGGAAGGCGGGGCCGCCCCCGGGGACGGGGCCGCTGCACCGTCCGCCTCCCAAGCCCCCCGCCCCGCCCCGCTGGCGGAGATCGCCGGAGCGCTCGGCTGCACGCCCGAGGTCACCGTGGACGCCGAGGAACTGCGGGAGGGGGCCTGCGGCACCGGGCCGACCGCGTACCGGATGGCCACCTTCGGCACGGAGGAGGGCCGCAGCGCCTGGCTGGCGGAGGCGCGCGCCTACGGGGGCACGTACCTCGTCGGCCCCCGCTGGGTCGTCACCGCCGGGTCCGCCGAGGCGCTGGCCCCGGTGCGCGACCGCCTGGGCGGCGCGATCGAGTCCGCCCCCGGCCACGGCTCGCCCGCCACCGGCGGCCCCTCCCCCCACGAGGGGCACGGGGCACCCTGACGCGGGCCCGCGCAACCGGCCTGCGCGGTGCGCCCGCACACGACGGGGCGGCCGGCACCCTCCACCAGGGGTGCCGGCCGCCCCGTTCCGCTGCGCGTCAGCCTCTGCCGTGGTGTGAGGCGACGTGGAAGAGACGCGGCTGGACATCCACGGCGATGGCGGCCGCCTCGTCCATGTGCACGCGAGCCTCCGGGTTGGCGAGCATGGCGCGGTAGTGGGCCTCGCTCTCCCACTGCGCGTAGTTGATGACGCGCTCGCCGTCCTGGCTCGCGTGGAAGTTGGCGCAGATGAAGCCGGGTTGGTGCTTCATCGTCTCCTCGGTCGCGCGGGTGAGCAGGGCGATCAGTTCGTGCTGGCGCTCCGGTGCGACGGTGAAGACGTTGATGAGCGTCGCGACGGGGCGGCTGCTGTCGATGTTCGCGGTAACGGTCATGCTTCAAGTTCTCCCCTTACCCGCCGGGTCGTGCGCGCCCTGCGGCGAGAACCGCCTCGAACGGGTGGCGTTGCTGCCCCATCCGGCGGCAGGCGGGCCGGATCCGTCCTGCGCGCGGCACCCGGCCGCACCGCCCCGGCGGATACCGCGCGCCGCTTCAGGACGCCGTGGGCGCCGCCTCCGGCAGCAGGCGCGGCACCAGGCGTACGAACGCCGTCATGCCGAGCACCTCGACGAGCGTCTGCGTCACCACCACCGCGGCCGCGACGGCGAAGGAGTCGGGAAGGGCGAGGGCCAGGGGAAGGACGACGAGGGAGTTGCGGGTCGCGCCTGTGAAGACGACGGCCCGCCCGGCCCCCGTGCCGAGGCGGAAGAGGCGGGCCACGGCCCTGCCCGCGAAGGCCATGACGAGGAGGAAGGCCGCGTAGAAGGGGATGACGGCGGCGACGTCGGCCAGGCTGCCGCCCACCTTCGGGATCTGCCCGGCGACGACCGTGAAGAGGGTCGCGGCCATCAGGGGCACCATCGCCGTGGTCGCCGCCGCGGCGGTCCTCGCGCCGGCCGGACGGCGGGCCGCCCAGGCCTGGAGCGCCCAGGCGAGCGCGAGCGGGATGGCGATGAGGACGAGGAACGCCTCCAGGAACGGCCCGAACGCGCCGACGCCGGCGAGGCCCGACCCCATGAACACGGAGAGGAACACGGGGAGCAGGAGCATCTGCGCCACCAGCAGGAGCGGCGTGGCGGCGAGCAGGCGGCGGCTCGAACCGCCCGCCAGGCCCGTGAAGACGATCACGTAGTCCACGCACGGGCACAGCAGCACCAGCAGCACACCGAGGCGGACGGCCTGGTCGGCGGGGAGGAACGGGAACATCGCGGCCACCACCAGCGGGACGACGGCGAAATTCACGACCAGCGCGGCCGCCAGGAACCGGCCGTCGCGCAGGGAGCGGGCGAGGTCGGAGGCCGGGACCTGGAGGAACGTCACGAAGAGGAGGGCGCCGAGGACGGTATTGACGGCGCCCTCAAGGCCCGGGCCGACGGCCGGCACCAGCCATCCCAGCAGCCCGCCGGCCGCCATCGCCGCGAGGTGGATCGCGACCTGGCGGTCCTCCATCCGCTCGACCGGGCCCTTGGCCTTCCGCTGCTGCACGTCGCTCCGTACGTCTCGTTGCCCATCCCGCCCATGAGCGGCGGCCCCCATCCTCACACCGCGTTTCCCCCCGCGACCCATGGCCTACGATCTCCGCATGAACGACACCATGCCGCCGTGTCCGGAATGCTCCGGAACCTACACCTATGAGATGGGCGCGCTCCTGGTCTGCCCCGAGTGCGGACACGAGTGGTCGCCGGCCCCGTCCGAAGCCCCCGCCGGCGAGTCCGGCGAGAAGGTCGTCAAGGACGCGGTCGGCAACGTCCTCCAGGACGGCGATACGGTGACCGTGGTCAAGGCCCTGAAAGTCAAGGGCAGCCCGTCCGGCATCAAGGCCGGCACCAAGGTGCGCGGCATCAAGCTGGTGGACGGCGTCGACGGCCACGACATCGACTGCCGCATCGAGGGCTTCGGCAACATGCAGCTCAAGTCCAGCGTGGTCAAGAAGGCCTGATCCGGCGGACCCCGCGCAGGGCGGCCGGCGGCTCCCGAGGCGGCCCTCCCGGAGCCGCCCGGCTTCCTGATGCTGCACCACGGGCCCGGGGCACCCCGCTCGTCACGGTCGCCGCACACATCGGGTACGGCGCCCTCGTCGGGGGCTTCACCGCGCTCGGCGCCTGACCGCAGGCCCGCGACGGCAGAGGCGGCGGCCGCCGGCCCGCTTCCCGCGAACCGGCGGCCGCCGCCCCGGCGGTCCTCACGTCACACGCGGCCGACCGGGTCCTGGACGGACTTGGCCGCGGCCGCCTCGCCGGCCGCCGGCCCGCCGCCGCTGCGGCGCTTGCCGACCCACGCGGCCACGGGCTCGGTGTAGCGGGCGGTCAGCGGCCCGACCACGACCAGGACCAGCACGTACGCGGTGGCCAGCGGCCCCAGCTCCGGCTCGATCCCGGCGCTCACGGCGAGACCTGCGATGACGATCGAGAACTCGCCGCGCGCCACCAGGGTGCCGCCGGCACGCCAGCGGCCCTTGACACCGACACCGGCCCGCTTCGCGGCCCAGTAACCGGTCGCGATCTTCGTCAGGGCGGTCACGACGGCGAGCGCCAGCGCCGGCAGGATCACCGGCGGAATGCTCGCCGGGTCGGTGTGCAGGCCGAAGAAGACGAAGAACACCGCGGCGAACAGGTCCCGCAGCGGGCTCAGCAGCGTGTGCGTGCCCTCCGCGACCTCGCCCGACAGGGCGATGCCGACGAGGAACGCGCCGACGGCCGCCGACACCTGGAGCTGCTGCGCGATGCCCGCGACCAGCAGGGTCAGGCCGAGCACCACCAGCAGCAGCTTCTCGGGGTCGTCACTGGAGACGAACCGCGAGATCAGGCGCCCGTAGCGGACGGCCACGAAGAGGACCGCACCGGCCACGCCGAGCGCGATCGCCAGCGTCGCGCTGCCCGCCGCCAGGCTGACGCCCGCCAGCAGGGCGGTCACGATCGGCAGGTACACGGCCATCGCGAGGTCCTCCAGGACCAGCACGCTGAGGATCACCGGGGTCTCACGGTTGCCGAGGCGCCCCAGGTCGCCCATGACCTTGGCGATCACGCCCGAGGAGGAGATCCACGTCACGCCGGCCAGCACGACCGCGGCGACCGGCCCCCAGCCCATCAGCAGCGCCGCGAGCGCGCCGGGCACGGCGTTCAGGGCGAAGTCGACCAGACCCGCCGGGTACTGCGTCTTGAGGTTGGAGACGAGGTCGCTCGCCGTGTACTCCAGCCCCAGCATCAGCAGCAGCAGGATGACGCCGATCTCGGCGCCGATCGCGACGAACTCCTCGCTCGCGCCGAGGGGCAGCAGGCCGCCCGTGCCGAAGGCCAGGCCCGCCAGCAGGTACAGGGGGATGGGCGAGAACTGCAGACGGCCGGCCAGGCGCCCGAGCAGGCCGAGCCCGAGGATGATCGCACCGAACTCGATCAGGAAGATCGCGGAAGAGTGCACCCGTCACTCCCGTCCGAGTATCACGGCGGCCGCCTCGACACCCTCGCGGGTGCCGATCACGATCAGGGTGTCCCCGCCGGCCAGCCGGAACGCCGGCGTCGGGGACGGGATCGCCTCCGCCCGCCGCAGCACCGCCACGACGGACGCGCCGGTCTCGGTCCGCATCCGCGTCTCGCCGAGGGTCCGGCCGTTCCAGTACGCCGCGGAGGACAGCTCGACGCGCTCGGCGACCAGCCCCAGGCCCGTCGTCGACAGCAGGTTCGGGCTGTGGTGCGCGGGCATCAGCGCGTCGACGAGGGTGTCCGCCTCGCCACTCGTCAGGTGCAGCGACTGCGCGCAGGCGTCCGGGTCGTCCGAGCGGTAGACGTTGACGGTGCGTGTCCCGTCCAGGTGAGCGATCACCGACAGATGCTGGTGTTCCCGCGTGGTGAGGTCGTACTGCACGCCGATGCCGGGCAGCGGCGTGGTGCTCATCCGTGGAGCAGGCACAGCCCATCCCCTTCTGTTGGTCCTTCGATGGTGGTGCGAAATGCGGCGGGACCGGGCAGGTGACCGGGCGCGGCAGAAGGACATGTTGCCAGGTGCGAACATCGCCGGCACATGGGTGTCACCACGGATGGACAGGCGGCCCCGCACCCGCGAGGCTGGCGCGGGGACCCTGCGGCAACCGCAGGTCAGCCCCCGCATGACGACGGGCCGTACGGCGGCGACAGTGGAACCGCCGGACACGGAGAGGGGCGCGGACCATGTCGCTGTACCGGCGGATCTTCCTCCTCAACGCCGCCGTCCTGATCGCGGCCGCCCTGCTGCTCCTCGGGCCCGTCACCGTCTCCACGCCCGTCCTCTTCGCCGAGGCACTGGTCCTCCTCGCCGGCCTGGCCGCCATGCTGATCGCCAACGCCGTCCTGCTGCGCATCGGCCTCGCCCCGCTCCAGCGCCTCACCCGCGCCATGGCCACCGCGGACCTCCTGCACCCCGGCCACCGCGCCGACGTCACCGGCACCGGGGAGATCGCCGAACTGACCAGGACGTTCAACGCGATGCTCGGCCGCCTCGAAGCCGAGCGCGCCGCCAGCGCCGGCCGGGTCCTCATGGGACAGGAGGCCGAACGCCGGCGCATCGCCCAGGAACTCCACGACGAGGTCGGACAGACCCTCACCGCCGTCCTCCTCCAGCTCAAACACGCCGCCGACCACGCCCCGGAACCGGTCCGCGAGGACCTCCGCCAAGCGCAGGAGACCACCCGCGCCGGCCTGGACGAGATCCGCCGCATCGCCCGCCGCCTGCGCCCCGGAGTCCTGGAGGAACTCGGCCTGCACAGCGCCCTGCGCGCCCTGGCCGCCGAGTTCTCCACCTCCCGGCTCGGCGTCACCACCCACATCACGCCCGGCCTGCCGCAGCTCGACCCGGCGACCGAGCTCGTCTTCTACCGGATCGCCCAGGAGGCGCTCACCAACACCGCCCGCCACTCCGGTGCCCGCACGGTCGAACTCCACCTCCGCACCACGCCCGGCGGGGGAGTCGGCCTGCTCGTTCGCGACGACGGCAGGGGGATCGGCCCGGCCGCGGAGGGCGCCGGCATCCGCGGCATGCGGGAACGCGCCCTGCTCGTCGGTGCGGAGCTGCGCATCGGCCCCGCCCCGGCCGGCGGAACAGAGGTGCGTCTCGACGCCGCAGGCAGCACCACGGAACACCGGCCCCCGGAGAGCGCCCGATGACCCGACCGGCCCGCGTCCTGCTCGCCGACGACCACGCCCTGGTCCGCCGGGGCGTACGCCTCATCCTCGACGCCGAACCGGACCTCACCGTCGTCGCCGAGGCCGCCGACGGGGCCGAGGCCGTCGAGCTGGCCCGCGACCCCGGCGTCGACCTGGCCGTCCTCGACATCGCCATGCCGCTGCGGAGCGGCCTCCAGGCGGCCCGCGAGCTCGCCCGGATCCGCCCCGGCCTGCGGACCCTGATGCTGACGATGTACGACAACGAGCAGTACTTCTTCGAGGCGCTGCGCGCCGGCGCCTCCGGGTACGTCCTGAAATCCGTCGCCGACCGCGACCTCGTCGAGGCCTGCCGCTCCGCCCTGCGCGGCGAGCCCTTCATCTACCCCGGCGCCGAGACCGCCCTCATCCGCAGCCGCCTCGACCGCGTCCGCAGGGGCGACCCGCTGCCCGCCCGCCCCATCACCGCACGCGAGGAGGAGATCCTCACCCTCGTCGCCGAAGGCCGCACGTCCAAGGAGATCGCCGACCTCCTCGTCATCAGCACCAAGACCGTCGAGCGGCACCGCGCCAACCTGCTCCAGAAGCTCGGCCTCCGCGACCGCCTGGAGCTCACCCGCTACGCCATCCGCGCCGGCCTCATCGAACCGTGAGCGGCGCCACCGCGGGGCGCGGGCCGCCGGCGGTCAGTTCCGCCTCGCCGGCCAGTCGAGCAGGCGGGCACCGATGACCGCGGTGTGCAGCGTGTAGCGGTGCACGGGGTCGTTCGGGTGGAGACCGGTCAGGGTGTGGACGCGTTCGAGGCGGTAGGTGAGCGCGCGGACGCTCAGGGACAGCCGCCGCGCGGCCTCGGCGGCGGTGCAGCCGGTGTCGAAGTAGGCGATCAGGGTGTGGATCAGCGGCTGCGGCCCGCCGCGCGCCTGCTCCAGAGGGCCGAGCGTGGTCTCCACGAGGTCCACCAGCGCCTGCCGGTCGCGGGCCAGGACGGGGAAGACCAGCAGGTCGGCGGCGCGCAGCAGCGGCTCGTCGAAGCCCATGCGGTGGGCGACGTCGAGCGCGTTGAGCGCCTCCTCGTAGCTGTGGCCGATGCCGACGGCGCCCCGGCGGGGCCGGCCGATCGCGACCTGCCCGCCATCGGTCGCGGCGTGCGCCCGCTTGGCGAAGTGGACGAGGACGTCGTCCTGTTCGGCCGGCGCGATGCACACCATGCGGCCGTCCTTCGTGGTGAACAGGATGCGGCGCCTTTCGAACCGGGCGAACAGGCCGGCCTCCACCTCCCGCGGCACCGGGTCGGTCTCGTCGTACGGGGCGGGCCCCTCGGCGACCGCGACCGCGTGCGTACGGGACAGGCGCAGCCCGAACCGCTCGGAGCGGGCGGAGAGCTGCCCCGGGTCGCCGCGGCCGTGGAGGAGGTCGTCGATGAACTCGCGCCGGGCGGCCTCCTCCCGGCGGACGACGAGCCGCTGCGCCTGCTCGTACCCTTCGGCGAAGGCGTCGACGGCCTGCTCGACGGCGCTGAGGACGCTGTCCAGGTCGCCCGACCCGGACCGGCCGAGCCTGCTGGCCGCGAGGTGCTCGCGGACCAGGGCGCGCCATCCGTGCCCGGCCTCGGCCGCCTTGGCGCCGAGGACGCGCCGCGACTCCAGCTCGTCGCGGGTCAGGCGGCGGCCGGTCGCGGACGCCTCGGTGATGATCCGGCCGAGGCCCTCCAGGAAGCTCGTCTGTGTGGTGTGCTGCACCGGTCGGTGTCCCCCGTGGTTCTTGTGACGATGTCGCGAGTCTTGCACGGTGCCGTCGGCCACCCGGCCCCGCTCTGCCCTCAACTGCCGGTGTGGGCGGGGTCGATGCGCTCCGCCGCGGGCATGGAGACCGGTCCCGGGGGAGCGGGGCGGCGCGTGAGGCGGAGGGCGAGCGGCTCGGTCCACCGGGCGGCGACCGGCCCGAGGACGACGAGGATGAGGACGTACGCGGTGGCGAGCGGCCCGATGCGGGGCTCGGCGCCGACGGCGAGCCCGGCGATGACGATGGAGAACTCGCCGCGCGCGACGAGGGTGCCCCCGGCGCGCCAGCGGCCCGCGGACCGGATGCCGGCGCGGCGCGCCGCGTACCAGCCCGTGGCGATCTTCGTGAGCGTGGTGGCGAGCGCGAGGACGAGGGCGGGGACGAGGACGGGCGGGATGTCGGCGGGGTTGGTGGACAGGCCGAAGAAGACGAAGAAGACGGCGCCGAACAGGTCGCGCAGCGGGGTGAGCAGCGTGCTCGCCCCCTCGGCGACTTCCCCGGACAGGGCGATGCCGACGAGGAACGCGCCGACGGCCGCGGAGACCTGGAGCTCCTGGGCGATGCCCGCGACCAGGAGGGTCAGCCCGAGGACCACGAGGAGCAGCATCTCGGCGCTGTCGGAGGACACCGCACGGCTGATGACGCGCCCGTGGCGCAGGGCGAGGTACAGGACGGCGCCGACGGTGCCGAGCGAGATCAGCAGGGTGAGCGCGCCGCCCGCGAGGCTGACGCCGGCGAGCAGGGCGGTCAGGATGGGCAGGTAGAGGGCCATGGCGAGGTCCTCGATGACCAGGATGCCGAGCACGACGGGCGTCTCGCGGTTGCCGAGGCGGCCGAAGTCGCCGAGGACCTTGGCGATGACGCCGGAGGAGGAGATCCAGGTGACGCCGGCCAGCGCGACGGCGGCGACGGGCCCCCAGCCGAGCAGCAGCGCGGCGGCCGCGCCGGGCACGGCATTGAGCGCGAAGTCGACGGCGCCGGAGGGGTATTGGGTCTTGAGGCTGGTCACGAGGTCGGAGGCGCTGTACTCCAGGCCGAGCAGCAGCAGGAGCAGGATCACCCCGATCTCGGCGCCGGTGGCGGTGAACTCCTCGCTGGCGGTGAGCGGGAGGAAGCCGCCGTGGCCGAAGGCGAGCCCGCCGAGCAAGTAGAGGGGTATGGGGGAGAAGCCCACGCGTCCTGCGAGTCGCCCGAGGAGTCCCAGACCGAGGATGATCGCTCCGAGTTCGATGAGCATGACTGTGGTGGTGTGCACGGGCCTGTGTCCTCCGGTGGCGGTGAGGGGAAGGCGGCGGTGCCTTCGCGGGATCCCGGCGGCGGGGCGTGCCGCCGGTGGTGGAGCGCGATGCGGGTACGGCGACCGGACCGCGAGCGCGTGCGTCGCGCCCGGGTGCGGCGACTGCCCGGTGGGCGGCGATGCGCAGCTGGTAGCGGGAGTAGCGGCGGTGTCCGCCCTCGGAGCGGAGCGGGGTGATCAGGCGGGCCTCGCCGATGGCGCGGAGGAAGCCCTGGGTGGTGCCGAGCATGGCGGCGGC
>NZ_RPSE01000181.1:0-11770 GCF_003949955.1 Streptomyces sp. WAC05292 | reverse complement strand
GAGCAGGGCGATCCCGCCGCCCCCCTCGACGCCGACGCCATCGCCACCCAGGCCCGCCGCGGCCACGAGATGCTCCTCGGCCTCGTCGGCGGCTGCTCCGCCGTCGTCGTCGGCTCCGCCGTCGTCCTCGGCTTCTCCGACAACACCTGGGGCCGCCTCCTGGCCCTGGCCGCCGGGCTCGCCATGCTGCTGCGCGCCCGCCTCTTCCGCTACACCTCCCAGGTGGTGTGCGCCCTGGCCGCCGGCCTCGCCGCCGTCTCCCTGCTGATCCTCGGCATGGCCCTGAACCCGCCGGCCGACCTCGTCGTGGAGCTCACCCGCTTCCACGACCGCGGCGGCCTTGACCTCCGTACGATCTGGCTGTCGGCCGCGGTCGCCGCCGGCGCGGCACTCCTCGCCGGAATTGCGCTGGTCATCCCCCGCAAGGGTCTGTCACCCTTCTGGGGGCGCACCCTGGACCTCACCGAGGCCGCCGTCCTGCTCAGCCTGGTCCCGCTGGCCCTGGCCGTCCTGGACGTCTACGCCCGGGCCCGCTCGCTCACCAGCTGAGACCGGCCCGGACGGCACCTGGTACGCTGTGTGACGGCCGTTTGTGTACGCGTCCGCCGGACCCCCCGGGATCTGCGGACTGCGCCCAGCGGACCTCGCCTCCCGAGTTACGGAAGATCCCCAGAGACTACGACCTGGGGCACTCGGTGGCCACGAAAACCAAGGAGAACGCGTGCCGCTCGACGCCGCTACGAAGAAGCAGATCATCGCTGAGTTTGGTACCAAGGAGGGCGACACCGGCTCCCCCGAGGTCCAGGTGGCGATGCTCTCGAAGCGCATCTCGGACCTCACCGAGCACCTGAAGTCCCACAAGCACGACCACCACTCCCGCCGTGGTCTGCTGATCCTGGTCGGCCAGCGCCGCCGCCTGCTGCAGTACCTGGCCAAGAAGGACATCCAGCGCTTCCGTACGCTGGTCGACCGCCTCGGCATCCGCCGCGGTGCGGCCGGCGCCAAGTAAGTCGCTGTGAGGGGAGCGGTTCCCGCCTTCGGGGGACCGCTCCCTTTGCTGTACGCGCCGCTGTACGTGCGCGCCGTACCGGACGCTTTGTAGTCTGGACACAGCCGCTCAGTGCACCTGCGCACAACTGAAGAGGAGGAGCGCCCTCCCACGCCGCCGGTCCTCGGTAGTGGTACCCGGAACGCCCGCCGGGCGCCGAACCGGGTACTTCGATCGAAGACCGGCCCGCACGCAAGGAGCGCTTCTCCGCAACCGTCCGCAGCCACACGGGCCACGGACGGAGACGACGAAAATGGAGAAAACGCTAGTGGAGAACGAGACCCACTACGCCGAGGCCGTCATCGACAACGGCTCCTTCGGCACCCGCACCATCCGCTTCGAGACGGGCCGCCTGGCCCGCCAGGCCGCCGGCTCCGCCGTCGCCTACCTGGACGACGACACGATGGTGCTGTCCGCCACCACCGCGTCGAAGAAGCCCAAGGACCAGCTCGACTTCTTCCCCCTCACGGTGGACGTCGAGGAGCGCCAGTACGCGGCCGGCAAGATCCCCGGCTCCTTCTTCCGCCGCGAGGGCCGCCCCTCCGAGGACGCGATCCTCACCTGCCGCCTGATCGACCGCCCGCTGCGCCCCTCCTTCAAGAAGGGCCTGCGCAACGAGATCCAGGTCGTCGCCACGGTCATGGCGCTCAACCCGGACCACCTCTACGACGTCGTCGCTATCAACGCCGCGTCCGCGTCGACCCAGCTGGCCGGCCTGCCCTTCTCCGGTCCCATCGGCGGCGTCCGCGTCGCGCTGATCAAGGGCCAGTGGGTCGCGTTCCCGACCCACACCGAGCTCGAGGACGCCGTCTTCGACATGGTCGTCGCGGGCCGTGTCCTGGAGGACGGCGACGTCGCGATCATGATGGTCGAGGCCGAGGCCACCGAGAAGACCATCGCGCTGGTCAAGGGCGGTGCCGAGGCGCCGACCGAGGAGGTCGTCGCGGCCGGCCTGGAGGCCTCCAAGCCGTTCATCAAGACCCTGTGCAAGGCCCAGGCCGACCTGGCCGCCAAGGCCGCCAAGCCCGAGGGCGAGTTCCCGGTCTTCCTGGACTACCAGGACGACGTGTACGAGGCCCTCGCGGCCGCGGTCAAGGGCGAGCTCGCCCAGGCCCTGACCATCGCGGGCAAGCAGGACCGCGAGGCCGAGCTGGACCGCGTCAAGGAGCTCGCCGCCGAGAAGCTCCTCCCGGCCTTCGAAGGCCGCGAGAAGGAGATCTCCGCCGCGTACCGCAGCCTGACCAAGGCCCTGGTCCGCGAGCGCGTCATCAAGGACAAGGTCCGCATCGACGGCCGCGGGATCACGGACATCCGCACCCTCGCCGCCGAGGTCGAGGCCATCCCGCGCGTGCACGGCTCGGCGCTGTTCGAGCGTGGCGAGACCCAGATCCTGGGCGTCACCACCCTCAACATGCTCCGCATGGAGCAGCAGCTGGACACCCTCTCCCCGGTGACCCGCAAGCGCTACATGCACAACTACAACTTCCCGCCGTACTCCGTCGGCGAGACCGGCCGCGTCGGTTCGCCGAAGCGCCGCGAGATCGGCCACGGCGCGCTCGCCGAGCGCGCGATCGTGCCGGTCCTCCCGACCCGCGAGGAGTTCCCCTACGCGATCCGCCAGGTGTCCGAGGCCCTCGGCTCCAACGGCTCGACGTCCATGGGCTCGGTCTGCGCCTCCACCATGTCGCTGCTGAACGCCGGTGTGCCCCTGAAGGCCCCCGTCGCCGGCATCGCCATGGGCCTGATCTCCCAGGAGATCGACGGCAAGACCCACTACGTCGCCCTCACCGACATCCTCGGTGCGGAGGACGCCTTCGGCGACATGGACTTCAAGGTCGCCGGCACCAAGGAGTTCGTCACCGCCCTCCAGCTCGACACCAAGCTGGACGGCATCCCGGCCTCCGTCCTGGCCGCGGCCCTCAAGCAGGCCCGCGACGCCCGCCTCCACATCCTCGACGTGATGATGGAAGCGATCGACACCCCGGACGAGATGTCCCCCAACGCCCCGCGGATCATCACCGTCAAGATCCCCGTGGACAAGATCGGCGAGGTCATCGGCCCCAAGGGCAAGATGATCAACCAGATCCAGGAGGACACCGGCGCCGAGATCACGATCGAGGACGACGGCACCATCTACATCGGTGCCGCCGACGGCCCGGCCGCCGAGGCCGCCCGCGCCACGATCAACGGCATCGCCAACCCGACCATGCCGGAGGTCGGCGAGCGCTACCTGGGCACGGTCGTCAAGACCACGACCTTCGGTGCCTTCGTCTCCCTGCTCCCGGGCAAGGACGGCCTGCTGCACATCTCGCAGATCCGCAAGCTCGCCGGCGGCAAGCGCGTGGAGAACGTCGAGGACGTGCTCGCGGTCGGCACCAAGGTCCAGGTCGAGATCGCCGAGATCGACCAGCGCGGCAAGCTCTCCCTGATCCCCGTGATCGAGGGCGAGGACGCCGCCGACGACGCCGACAAGGACGACTCCGACAAGTGACGTCGCGTAGTTCCCGTGTGACGGCCCGCCCCTCCTCGAAGGGGCGGGCCGTCGCCCGTACCCAAACCCTCCTCAAGGGCGACAGCGGCACCGGCACCGTCCGGCGCACCGTCCTGCCCGGCGGACTGCGCATCGTCACCGAGACGCTGCCCTCCGTCCGCTCCGCCACCTTCGGCATCTGGGCGCACGTCGGCTCGCGCGACGAGACGCCCGCCCTGAACGGCGCCACCCACTACCTGGAGCACCTCCTCTTCAAGGGCACCCGCAAGCGGACCGCCCTCGACATCTCCTCCGCGATCGACGCGGTCGGCGGGGAGATGAACGCCTTCACGGCGAAGGAGTACACCTGCTACTACGCACGGGTGCTCGACACCGACCTGCCGCTGGCGATCGACGTCGTCTGCGACATGCTGACCGGCTCGCTGATCCGGGAGGAGGACGTCGACGCCGAGCGCGGCGTCATCCTCGAAGAGATCGCCATGACCGAGGACGACCCGGGCGACTGCGTGCACGACCTGTTCGCGCACACCATGTACGGGGACACCCCGCTCGGCCGCCCCGTCCTCGGCACCGTCGACACGATCAACGCCCTCGGCGCCGACCGGATCCGCCGCTTCTACAAGAAGCACTACGACCCCACCCACCTGGTGGTGGCCGCCGCGGGCAACGTCGACCACAACAAGGTCGTCCGCCAGGTCCGCGCCGCCTTCGAGAAGGCCGGGGCCCTCGGCCGGAGCGACGCCGAGCCGATCGGCCCGCGCGGCGGAGCCCGCCGGATCCGCACCGCCGGCCGCGTCGACCTGGTCGGCCGCAAGACCGAGCAGGCCCACGTCGTCCTCGGCATGCCGGGCCTCGCCCGCACCGACGAGCGCCGCTGGGCGCTCGGCGTGCTCAACACCGCCCTCGGCGGCGGCATGTCCTCCCGCCTCTTCCAGGAGGTCCGGGAGAAGCGCGGCCTCGCCTACAGCGTGTACTCGTACACCTCCGGCTTCGCCGACAGCGGCCTGTTCGGCGTGTACGCCGGCTGCCGGCCCAGCCAGGTCCACGACGTGCTGGGGATCTGCCGCGCCGAGCTCGACAAGGTCGTCGCGGAGGGGCTGACGGACGAGGAGATCAAGCGGGCCGTCGGCCAGCTGTCCGGCTCCACCGTCCTCGGCCTGGAGGACACCGGCGCGATCATGAACCGGATCGGCAAGAGCGAGCTGTGCTGGGGCGACCAGATGTCGGTCGACGAGATGCTGTCCCGGATCGCCGCCGTGACGCCGGACGACGTGCGCGCCGTCGCACAGGACGTACTGGCCCAGCGGCCGTCGCTCGCGGTGATAGGACCGCTGAAGGAGAAGCAGGCCGCCCGCCTCGACGAAGCGGTGGCCTGAGACGTGCGCGGCGGGGACGCCGGCCGCGGCAGCCCCGCCCGGGGCGGCCGGCCGGCACCCCGCCCGCAGCCACGGCGGCCCGGCCGCCACGACCAGGGGAAGCGAAGGAAGCACGCATGAGCAGCAAGCTGCGGGTCGCCGTACTCGGCGCACAGGGCCGCATCGGGTCCGAGGCCGTCCGCGCCGTCGAGGCCGCCGAGGACATGGAACTGGTCGCCGCCCTCACCCGGGGCGACAAGCTGGAGACGCTGGCCGAGACCGGCGCGCAGGTGGCCGTCGAGCTGACCACCCCTGCCTCCGTCATGGGCAACCTCGACTTCTGCATCCGCCACGGCATCCACGCCGTGGTCGGCACCACCGGCTGGACCGACGACCGCCTCGCCCAGCTCCGCGGCTGGCTCGCCGGCTCGCCCGAGACCGGCGTCCTCATCGCCCCGAACTTCTCCATCGGCGCCGTCCTGACCATGAAGTTCGCCGCCCAGGCCGCCCGCTACTTCGAGTCCGTCGAGGTCGTCGAGCTGCACCACCCGAACAAGGTCGACGCCCCCTCCGGCACGGCCACCCGGACGGCCCAGCTCATCGCCGCCGCCCGCGCCGAGGCCGGCTGCGCCCCGCAGCCGGACGCCACGGCCACCGCCCTGGACGGGGCGCGCGGCGCGGACGTCGACGGCGTCCCGGTGCACGCCGTCCGCCTGCGCGGGCTCCTCGCCCACCAGGAGGTGCTCCTCGGCGGCGAGGGCGAGACCCTGACCATCCGCCACGACTCCCTCCACCACAGCAGCTTCATGCCGGGCATCCTGCTCGGCGCGCGGCGCGTGGCGACCACCCCGGGCCTGACCTTCGGCCTGGAAAACTTCCTCGACCTCGGCTGACGAGCAGGCAACACCCATGCGCGCGAAGATCACCTACCTCATCACGGCCGCCGTACTGGTCGTCTACTTCGTCCTGGTCGGCAGCCGGGGCCTGCTGCTGATCCGGCAGGGCACCTGGCTGACCGTCGCCTTCGGCGCGGCCGTGCTCGTCCTGCCGGTCATCGGCGTGTGGTTCCTGTGGATGAACACCCGCTTCGTCACCCGGGCCAACCAGCTCGCCGCCGAGCTGGAGGCCGAGGGCGGCCTGCCGGTGGACGAGTTGGAGCGGGACGAGTACGGGCGGATCCGGCGGGACTCCGCGGACGAGGTCTTCGCGCGCCGCAGGGCCGAGACGGAGGACGAGCCGGGGGACTGGCGCAACTGGTTCCGCCTCGCGGTCGCCTACCACGACGCCCGCGACACCCCGCGGGCCCGCAAGGCCATGCAGCGGGCCATCGCCCTGCACGACAGGAAGCCCGTGGGGGCGCCTCCCGGCGGTAGCCGGGGGAGGGCCTGACCCGTACGGGCTCCGGCCCTGCCTGCGGGGCGGCTCAGGCGGGCACGGGCCGGGACTCGTCGGCCCAGGCGGCGACCATGTCGGCGGCCCGGTCGAAGGCCTCGCCGCGGGAGAGGAAGTCCGCGTTCCGGTCGGTCATCAGGACCGTGGTGGCCCCGTCCCGCACGGCCGCGGTCAGCGCCTGGCCCTGCACCGTCCGCGGCAGCCCCAGCCAGCGCACGGGCTGCTGCACCGTCCGGACCTCCGTGATGTCGCCCCAGGCGAGGGTGCGCGTCGTCAGGAGCCCGGTCCGGCGCAGCCCGGTCCGGCTCACCCAGACGCCGGCCCTCAGGATCCGCAGGGCGAGCGCGATCACGACGAGCGCCGCCGCGAGGCACACGGCCGCCCCACCCCAGGTCCCCGCGAACGCGATGATCATCGTGGCGAGCAGCATGAACGCCGACAGCAGGAGCAGCACCGCCGAGCCGGCCACCCGCCAGGGCCCCGGCCGGTAGGGCCGCCGCCAGCGGTCGCGGTCGTCGTGCGCGAGGGGGGCGTCGTTCGCGTCGTCTTGCGCGTCGAACGCGCCGTCGGCCGTCAGGAAGGGCAGGGGCACGGCGGGACCTCACTCACATGCACGTTCGGGTTGGGCTTGTCGGTGAGGCTACCGCCCCGCGGAGGACCCGGACCGCTGCGACGTGGCGGACGCGTGCTCCGGCTGGAGCGCCTCGACGCCCAGCAGCAGCGAGGCGACGAGCCCGGCGGCCGCCGCCAGCCCGACCAGGCCGCGGGCAGCCCGCTGGGTCCTGCCCGGAGCCTCGCGGGGCGGCGGGGCGACGTTGCTGCGGAACCGGTCGGCCTCGGCTGCGAAGGCGAACGGTACGGGCTCGCACCGGCGGGACATGGCGGGCCTCACTCCTCACGGGTCGTCAATGACACGGGTCTGACCATCAGGACGAACGAGCGGCCCGATCGGTGCCTGGTTCCGGCGGATTGTCCGAAGTCGCCGGGGCCCCGGCTCGTGGTCCGAGCGCCCGCCGCCGCGCCGTAGAGTGGTCGCGCCCCCTGGAAATCCCCGCGACCTGGAAGGACCTCGTGAGCGAGACCTCCGAGCTGAAGATCGACTTCCGAAGCGATGTGACCGTCGATCTGGTGAAGCACGCCGCCGCGGACTCGGACGTGCTGTGGGCCGCCCGCGTGTCCACGGCCGGCGAGCAGTCCCTGGAAGAACTGCAGAAGGACCCGGAGCGGTCCAAGGGCCTGATCAACTACCTGATGCGCGACCGCCACGGCAGTCCCTTCGAGCACAACTCGATGACGTTCTTCATCAGCGCCCCGATCTTCGTCTTCCGCGAGTTCATGCGGCACCGCGTGGGCTGGTCCTACAACGAGGAGTCCGGCCGCTACCGGGAGCTCCAGCCGGTCTTCTACGTGCCGGGCGCCGAGCGGAAGCTGGTGCAGGAGGGCCGTCCGGGCAAGTACGTGTTCGTCGAGGGCACCGACGAGCAGCTGGCGCTGACGGGCCGGGTCATGGAGGACTCGTACCGCCGGGCCTACGAGGCCTACCAGGAGATGCTGGCCGCGGGCGTGGCCCGCGAGGTCGCCCGCTCGGTCCTGCCGGTCGGCCTGTTCTCGTCGATGTACGCCACGTGCAACGCGCGCTCCCTGATGCACTTCCTGGGCCTGCGCACGCAACACGAGCTGGCGGCCGTGCCGTCGTTCCCGCAGCGGGAGATCGAGATGGTCGGCGAGAAGATGGAGCAGCACTGGGCCGCCCTGATGCCGCTGACGTATGCGGCGTTCAACGCCAACGGCCGGGTCGCCCCGTAGCGGAGCCGCCCCCGTACAGGGCAAATGGGCTGATGCGCACACATGTGCCAGCCCAAGTCCGAAGTGTCCGTATTGCGACGTTTCGGAAAGTTCATCTAGGCTGATCAAACGGACCCGGCACTGCTTGAACCCCCGAGCAGGCAGTGCCGGGCTCCTCCACGCACCTCCCGGCCGCCGCCGGGAGGCGCGCAGCCCTTCACGTCCCCCGAGGGGACACCGCGACCATGGCAGCGAGTAGCGTGTTACCCATGGCTCCGATCTCGACTCCGCAGACCCCCTTCGGGCGGGTCCTCACCGCCATGATCACGCCGTTCACGGCCGATGGCGCACTCGACCTCGACGGCGCGCAGCAGCTCGCCGTCCACCTGGTGGACGCAGGCAACGACGGCCTCGTCGTCAACGGGACCACCGGCGAGTCCCCCACCACCACCGACGCGGAGAAAAACGACCTCGTACGAGCCGTCCTGGAGGCCGTCGGAGACCGGGCCCACGTCGTCGCCGGCATCGGCACCAACGACACCCGCCACACCCTGGAGCTCGCCCGCCAGGCCGAGCGCACCGGAGCCCACGGCCTGCTGGCCGTCACCCCGTACTACAACAAGCCGCCGCAGGAGGGCCTCTACCGGCACTTCACGGCCATCGCCGACGCCACCGGCCTCCCGGTGATGCTCTACGACATCCCCGGCCGCAGCGGCGTCCCGATCGACACCGAGACCCTGGTGCGCCTGGCCGAGCACCCCCGCATCGTCGCCAACAAGGACGCCAAGGGCGACCTGGCCGCCGCCAGCTGGGCCATCGCCCGCAGCGGCCTTGCCTGGTACTCCGGCGACGACATGCTGAACCTGCCGCTGCTCTCCGTGGGCGCCGCCGGCTTCGTCTCCGTCGTCGGCCACGTCGTCGCGCCCGAGCTGCGGGCCATGCTGGAGGCCCACACCGCGGGCGACGTCCAGAAGGCGACCGAGATCCACCAGAAGCTGCTCCCCGTCTACACCGGCATGTTCCGCACCCAGGGCGTGATCACCACCAAGGGCGCACTGAACCTCCGGGGACTGCCGGCCGGCCCGCTGCGGCTCCCGCTGGTCGAGCTGACCGCGGAGGAGACGGCCCGGCTCAAGATCGATCTTGCCGCCGGCGGGGTACAGCTCTGACAACGGACTTCACAACTGAATAGCAAGACCGAAAAACACAGACACAGACACATGCACGTGCACGCTTGCACGATTGACATGCCCGCCACGCGCCTGACGAGACGGCCCGTGGCGTGCGTGGTGAGGAGAGACTTTTGAGCCATCCGCACCCTGAACTCGGCCCGCCGCCGAAGCTTCCCCAGGGCGGCCTGCGCGTCACCCCGCTGGGCGGCCTCGGCGAGATCGGCCGCAACATGACCGTCTTCGAGTTCGACGGCCGACTGCTGATCGTCGACTGCGGCGTCCTCTTCCCCGAGGAGGAGCAGCCGGGCATCGACCTGATCCTGCCGGACTTCTCGTCCATCCGGGACCGCCTGGACGACATCGAGGGCATCGTCCTCACGCACGGCCACGAGGACCACATCGGCGCGGTGCCCTACCTCCTGCGGGAGAAGCCGGACATCCCGCTGATCGGTTCGAAGCTGACGCTCGCGCTGATCGAGGCGAAGCTCCAGGAGCACCGCATCCGCCCCTACACCCTTGAGGTGAAGGAGGGGGACCGGGAGAACCTGGGCGTCTTCGACTGCGAGTTCGTCGCGGTGAACCACTCCATCCCGGACGCACTGGCCGTCGCCATCCGCACGCCCGCGGGCCTGGTCGTCGCCACCGGCGACTTCAAGATGGACCAGCTCCCCATGGACAACCGGCTGACCGACCTGCACGCGTTCGCGCGGCTGAGCGAGGAGGGCATCGACCTCCTCCTGTCGGACTCCACGAACGCCGAGGTCCCGGGCTTCGTCCCGCCGGAGCGCGACATCTCCAACGTGATCCGCGGCGTCTTCGCGGGTGCGCAGCGGCGGATCATCGTGGCGAGCTTCGCGAGCCACGTCCACCGCATCCAGCAGGTCCTGGACGCGGCGCACGAGTACGGCCGCCGCGTCGCGTTCGTGGGCCGCTCGATGGTCCGCAACATGGGCATCGCCCGCGACCTGGGCTACCTGCGCGTCCCGCAGGGCCTCGTCGTGGACGTCAAGACGCTGGACGACCTGCCCGACGACGAGGTCGTGCTCGTCTGCACGGGCTCGCAGGGCGAGCCCATGGCGGCCCTGTCCCGCATGGCGAACCGCGACCACCAGATCCGGATCGTCCCCGGCGACACGGTGATCCTCGCGTCGTCCCTGATCCCCGGCAACGAGAACGCGGTCTACCGCGTGATCAACGGCCTGACCCGCTGGGGCGCCAACGTCGTGCACAAGGGCAACGCCAAGGTGCACGTCTCCGGCCACGCCTCCGCCGGCGAGCTGCTGTACTTCTACAACATCTGCAAGCCGAAGAACCTCATGCCGGTCCACGGCGAATGGCGCCACCTGCGTGCCAACGCCGAGCTCGGCGCGATGACGGGCGTCCCGAAGGACCGCATCGTCATCGCCGAGGACGGCGTCGTCGTCGACCTGATCGACGGCAAGGCCCGGATCTCCGGCAAGGTCCAGGCCGGCTACGTGTACGTGGACGGCCTGTCGGTCGGCGATGTCACGGAGACCTCCCTCAAGGACCGCCGCATCCTCGGCGAAGAGGGCATCATCTCGGTGTACGTCGTGGTCGACAGCACCACGGGCAAGGTCGTGAGCGGCCCGAACATCCAGGCCCGCGGCTCCGGCATCGAGGACTCCGCGTTCACCGCGGTGCTCCCCAAGATCGAGGAGGCCATCGCGCGCGCCGCCGCCGACGGCGTCGCCGAGCCGCACCAGATCCAGCAGCTCATCCGCCGCACCGTCGGCAAGTGGGTCTCGGACGGCTACCGCCGCCGGCCGATGATCCTCCCGGTCGTCGTCGAGGTCTGACGCCCCGACCAGCACAATCACCGGAGCGGGGCAACCGATTTGCATCGGGGGCCCCGCTCCAGTACGTTTACGGCTCCACCCCGCACCGAACCGCGGCACACACCTGTGCCCGGACGGGTACGCGGGCGGGTGGGAATCAGCACCGGGGAAACCTGATAAAGTCTGACCCGCCCGAAAGGGAAAGGCCCTCCAACGGCCACCGAATTCAAATCCGATCCGGAAACGGCACGGAAATGATCTGGTAAGGTTGGAACCGCCGGAAAGGGAAAGCGCGAAAGCGAAAACCCTGGAAAGCGGAGCGCGAAAGACTCTGATAGAGTCGGAAACGCAAGAACGAAAGCCCGGAGGAAAGCCCCAGTAAGCATTACTGCGGGTGAGTACGAAGGAAGCGTCCGTTCCTTGAGAACTCAACAGCGTGCCAAAAATCAACGCCAGAAGTTGATACCCCGTCCACTTCGGTGGATGAGGTTCCTTTGAAAAAGACCTGCGGGGCTGCTCCGGTAGCGCTCGCAGGCAACACAACACAGCGAGGACGCAGTGGTCAGTCGGTCTTATTCCGACCATGACTGGCCCGCTCTGCGTGTGTGTGCACCGGATTACCGGTAAACATTCATGGAGAGTTTGATCCTGGCTCAGGACGAACGCTGGCGGCGTGCTTAACACATGCAAGTCGAACGATGAACCTCCTTCGGGAGGGGATTAGTGGCGAA
>NZ_RPSE01000180.1:0-11799 GCF_003949955.1 Streptomyces sp. WAC05292 | reverse complement strand
GCTGCGGACTTCGGGGCGCGGGCCGGGGGGACCGCCGCCAGCGCGAGGCCGGCGCCCAGGGCGGCCACCGCACCGCAGACGACCCAGTGCAGCGGGGCCGAGATGCCGTAGAGGAGGCCGCCGACGGCCGGGCCGAGCGCGCCTCCGAGGGTGTGGGCGATGCCCTCGGCGCCCTGGTAGCGGCCGCGCAGGTGCGCGGGGGAGAACTCGGCCGGGTAGGCGTTGGCGATCGGCGTGTACACCGTCTCGGCGACCGTCCAGACGACGACGGTCAGCGCGAGCAGCCACACCGCCTGCACCGCGCCCGTCAGGGCCATGCCGAGGCCGAGCAGGAGCAGGCCGGCGGCGATCACCCGTCGGGGCGTGCGGCGCTCGGTGTGCCGGGTGAGCGGCAGCTCGATCAGCACGCAGAGCAGGGCGTTCAGGCCGAGCAGCAGGCCGTAGACCTTGTTGTCGAAGCCCGCGTCGGTGACGTGCAGCGGCAGGGTCGCGGTGGACTGCCCGTAGACGAAGGTCGCGGCGACCATCGACCCCAGGAACAGCAGGTACGGGCGGTCGGCGAAGACCGCCCGGTAGCCGCCGCGCCCGCCCTCCGCCGCCGCCTCCGCGGGGTCCTGCGCCGGCGGGCGGCCGCCCGGCAGGGTGCACAGGGCGAGCACGCCGAAGGCCAGGGAGAACAGGGCGTCACCGAGGAAGACGTACGTGTAGGAGGCGCCGCTGAGCAGGCCGCCGACCAGCGGCCCGACGGCCATGCCGACGTTGATGGCGAGGCGCAGGACGGCGAAGGCCGTCACCCGCTGCTCCTCCGGGACCACGTCGACGAGCAGGGCGCCCGCCGCGGGCCGGTACAGCTGGGCGAAGACGCCGACGACGCCGACCAGTGCGGTGGTGGTGAGCAGCCCGTCGGCGAGCGGCACGAGGGCGGTGGCGGCGCTGCTGCCGAACATCGACACCGCGATGGCGGTGCGGCGGCCGAACCGGTCGGCGACGCTCCCGCCGATCGCGTTGCCGACGAAGGCGCCGACACCGACCACGCCGAGGGCAACGCCGGCCTGGAACGCGGAGAACCCGCGGGAGACCAGGAACAGCACCAGGAATACGTTGAGGAAATTCCCGAATTTGATGAGGAACATTCCGGAGAAGATGACCCAGGCACTGCCGGGCAGATTCCGCAGTCGACGGCGCAAGGGTTCCTCGCCGGCCATGGGGGGCTCCTTCCCAAACGGGGGATGAGGTGGTGTCCGCCATGGAACCCGCCGGTCAGGGCGGGGAGAAGAGGTTTTGGCTGGCATGAAGCGGGCTGGCACATTCGTGCCCGCGGCCGCCGGGAGCCGCACCGGGCCGGCCGCCCCGCCGACCGGGCCGGTGCGTTTTTCGTGCCGGGCATTCTTGTGCCACCCTCCGGGCATTTCCCGGGCGGAATTCCTCCGGCAGTGTTCCGGCCATGACCGAACACAAGCTTCTCGTCGTCGGCGGACGGATACAGACGCTGCGCAAGGCGGCGGCACTCGGCATCCGCTTCGTGCTGATCCAGCACAAGGACCAGTTCGTGCCCGAGGCCGCCCGCCTCGCGGAGGCCGTGATCATCGCCGACTACACGGACTGGGAGACCACCCGCCCGCTGGTCGAGGCAGCGCACCGGGCGTACGGGTTCACCCGCGTCGTCTCCATCACCGAGCCCGGCCTGGTGCCCGCGGCCCGCATCAGCGACCACCTCGGACTCGGCGGCACCTCCGAGGAGGTCGCCGAACTGCTGCGGGACAAGCACGCGATGCGCCGCCACCTGGCCGCATCCGACTCCCCCGGGGTCCGCGCCCTGTCCGTGGCCGCGGCGGAGGTCGACGGGCCGGAGGCGCTGGCCGCGTTCGGCGCCGAGCACGGGTACCCGTTCGTGCTGAAGCCCGCCGACGCCACCGCCAGCCTGGGCGTCGTACGGATCGACGGACCCGCCGAGGCGGCCGGCGCCTGGGCCGGGGTGGAGGCGCTGCGCGCCCGTACCGACCTGCAGTGGGGGTCGTTCTTCACCATCGGCCCCTTCATCGCCGAGCAGTACATCCCGGGGCCGGAGTACAGCGTGGAGACGTTCTCCTTCGCCGGGCGGCACGTCGTCCTCGCCGTGACGGAGAAGCTGACCGGCGACGGGTTCGTCGAGCTGGGCCACGCCCTGCCGGCCCGGCTGGCGCCGGCCGACGAGCAGCGCATCGAGGAAGCCGTCGTCCGCTTCCTGGACGCGATCGGCCTCGCCGACGGGGCCGCCCACACCGAGCTGCGGCTGGCCCCCGCGGGCCCGCAGATCATCGAGAGCCACAACCGGATGGGCGGCGACCGGATCTTCGACCTGCTGGACACCGCCTACGGCATCGACCTGGAGGAGTGGATCGTCGCCTGGCAGTTCCGCCTGGTCCCGGCGCTCACCGCCCGCCCGGCCGCCCGCTGCGCGGCCGCCACCCGCTTCCTGTCGGCGGAGCCCGGGAGGGTCACCGCGGTCCACGGCGCCGACCGGGCCCGCGCCCTCGACACCACCATCGACGTCGAGGTCGCCGTACGGCCCGGCGACACCGTGGGCGCGCTGCGCGGCAACTGGGACCGGGTCGGGCAGGTGCTGGCCTCTGGTCCGGACACCGCGGCGGCCGTCGCCGCGGCCGAGCGGCTCACCGCGGACGTCACCATCGAGACCGCCGGGGCCGCCGCCGGCGCCGTGCGCGAGGGGGCGGCGGCGTGAAGATCCTGCTGATCATGCGGAACACGTACGCGTGGCACCGCGAGCACATCGAGACGCTGGAGCGGATGGGCCTGGAGGTCCACCTCGCCACCACGGTCGCGCAGGCGGCCGACGACGGCCGGTTCGCCGGCGTCGTCCCGATCCCGCGGGAGCTGGAGGGCGCCGCGCTCGCCGAGCACTGCGCGGCTGCCGCCCGCCGCCTCGGCATCGCCTCCGCGATCACCTTCTACGACAGCGACATCGCCGTCACCTCCCGCGTCAACGAGCTGCTCGGCCACCGCTGGCCGCGCCCCGAGGCGGACGCGATCTCCCGCGACAAGCGGCTCCAGCGCACCTTCCTCGCCGCTCACGGCCTGCCCGCACCGCGGTTCGCGGCCGTCGACGGCGTCGAGGCGGGCCTGGCCGCCGCCGAGGACTTCACGTACCCGTTCATCGTCAAGCCCAGCGCGCTCGCCGCCAGCATCGGCGTCAGCCTGGTCCGCGACCGCGGCGAGCTGGAGCGGGCTTTGGCCGACGTGGCCCGGCTCGCCGAGGAGTGGGGCGGCTACTTCCCCAGCGACGGGCCGGAGATCGCGCTGCTGGAGGAGTTCCTGCCCGGCAAGGAGGTCACCCTCGACGGGGTGGTCCTGGACGGGCGCTTCCACCTCGTGGGCGTCACCAACAAGATGCAGATGCCCGGCCCGTACTTCGAGGAGGACTTCTACACCCTCCCCTTCCGCACCCCGCAGGAGGAGCCGGAGCTGGTCGCGGCCGCCGAGGGCATCACCGCCGCCCTCGGGGTGCGGCACTGCCTCTTCAACGCCGAGTTCCGGCAGGACTCCGAGGGCCGCTACCGGGTCGTCGAGTTCGCCACCCGCATGAGCGGCGGGCAGAACTACCGCAACCTTCGGGAGGTCCACGGCATCGACCCGGTCCGCCTGTACGCGAAGGCCGTGCTCGCCGGCGACGACGCGGACGCCTCGGCCTCCCTCCTGGACGGGGAGGTGCCGCGCGCCGCGGTCCCGCGCGCGGCGGCCTGCATCAAGTTCGCCTACCGGACCGGGACTTTGGTCCGCAACAACGCGGGCGACGCCGCGCACTCCCCGCACTTCCGCTCCTACATCCCCGCCTCGCGGCCCGGCGACCGGCTGCGTCGTGCCCCGGAGGGCTGGTACGAGATCGCCGGCTCGCTGGCGGTGGCCGCGCCCTACCGCGGCCCCGCCGACATCGACCGGGTGGAGCGGCTCGCCGCCGAGCTGGACGAGCGGCTCGACGTGGTCGTCGTCCCCGCCCGGGCCGCCGCCGCGGCCTGGGAGAGCGACGAGGAAGCCACCACCTGGACGTTCACCCTGCGCCCCGACACGGTGTTCTCCAACGGCGAGCCCGTCACCGCCCACAGCTTCGTCCGCGGCTGGTCGCGGGCGCTGGACCCGGCGGCGGCCACGGAGACCGCCTACCACCTGGCGGGCGTGCGCTCCTTCACCGCCGCCGACGACACCACCCTCGTCGTCGAGCTGTCCGCGCCCGACACAGAGTTCGACCTGAAGACGCTCCAGCCGGTCTTCAGCCCCGTCCCGGAGTGCGCGGGCCCCGCACTCGACCCCGCCTACAACGACATGCCGATCGGGAACGGCCCGTTCAGGATGGCCGGCCCCTGGGAGCACCACCGGGCGATCCGCCTCGTCCGCAACGACCGCTGGAACCTCGGCCCGCTCCCCGAGGTCCGCGAAGTGCACATCGACGTCCTCGACCCGGTCACCGGACTCGACGACGAGTACGCCCGCTTCCTCGACGGCACCTACGACTACGCCCGCATCCCGCCCGCCCGCACCGCCGAAGCCGCCGCCCTCGACGGCTTCACCGAGCAGGAGGGCGCCGGGCTGTTCTACCTGATCCCGTTCTGCCACCGGGCGCCGATGGACTCCCTCGACGCCCGCCGGGCCCTGTCGGCCGCCATCGACCGGCAGGGGCTCGTCGACCGGCACTTCCACGGCCGGCGCACCCCCGCCCACTCGCTGCTCTCCCCCTGGTTCGGCAAGGCCCACACCCCGCGCGCCGCCGACGCCGACGCCGACGCCGACGCCGACTGGACGGCATACGCCCCGGACCGGGCGCGCGCCGCCGCGCTGCGCGCCGGGCTCGGGCCGGGCAGCCGCGTGCAGTTCGCGTACAACACCGGCGCCGGGCACGACGCGTGGGTCGCCGACCTCGCGCGCGGCCTGGAGGAGGTGCTGGGCTGGCGCGTCGAGCTGCTGCGCACCGACGCCCGCGGGCTCGTCGACCACCGCACCTCGATCGGCGCGGCCGGCTTCTGCCGCGCCGGCTGGGCCTGCGACTACCCCACCCCCGACAACGTGCTCTACCCGCTGCTGCACTCCTCCTGCACGGCGCCCGACGCGGCCGGCACCGCCCACGGCGACAACGAGGGCCGGTACGCGAACCCCGAGTTCGACGCCCTCGTGGCCCGCGCCCGCGGCTGCGCCGACCCCGCCGGGCGGGCCGGCTTCTGGCGCCGCGCGGAGGCCCTCGCGATGGCGGACCTGGCGCTCGTGCCGCTCTGGTACCGCACCGACCAGCGGGTCTACGCCGCCGAGCGGATCACGGGCCTGCACATCGACTTCGACGGCAATCCGACCCTCACCACTGTCAAGGCAAGGAAGACCACGCGATGAGCGCACCGACGCACCCGACCGCACCGGCAGACGCCGCCTCCGCCGTGCAGGCGGCCGCAGGGCAGGCCGCAGCGGGGCAGCCGCTCCCCGTCCACGACGTCCTCGGCATCGGCTTCGGGCCCGCGAACCTGGCCCTGGCCATCGCCCTGGAGGAACGCGGCTCCCCGCTCACCGCACGGTTCCTGGAGGCCAGGCCCAGCCCCGAATGGCAGCCCGGCATGCTCCTGGACGGCTCAGACATCCAGAACCACCCCAGCCGCGACCTGGTGACCCTGCGCAACCCGCGCAGCCGCTACTCCTTCCTGAACTACCTGCACGAGCACGGCCGGCTGCTGCGCCACCTCAACCTGCCCGCCGAGTTCCCCCTCCGCAAGGAGTACGCCGGCTACATCCGCTGGGCGGCAGGGTTCTTCGCCCACCTCGTCCACTGCAACCAGCGCGCCGCGCACGTCGAGATCGTGCAGGAGCAGGGCGAGCGCGTCTACGCCGTCACCACCGTGTCCGGCGACCGCCACCTGGGCCGCACCCTCGTCATGGCGCCCGGCCGCACCCCGTACGTCCCCGCCCCCTACGACAGTCTGCGCACACCGCGGATCTTCCACCTGACCCGGTATCTGCCGAAGCTCGCCGAGCTGACCGCCGGCGGGCGGGAGCCGGAGTCCGTCGCCGTCATCGGAGGCAGCCAGAGCGCCGTCGAGCTGGCCCTGGACCTCTCGCGCCGCTTTCCCCGGACCCGGGTGACGACGTACACCCGCTCGCACACCCTGAAGCTGAAGGACACCAGCCCCTTCAGCGAGGAGGGCTACTTCCCCGAGTTCACGGACTACTACTTCCGGGCGCCCCGCGAGGCCAAGAAGGCCCTCGACGCGTACATGCACGGCACCAACTACTCCTCCTCCGACGGCGACGTGCTGCGCGAGCTGTACATGGCCATCTACGAGCAGGAACTCGACGGGGAGCAGCGGACGTTCGTCCGCGGCAACCACGAGGCCACCGGCGTGTCCACCGCCCCCGACGGCCGGATCGCCCTGGAGTTCCTGGAGCGCACCACCGGCGCGCGGACCACCGACACCGTCGACTTCGCCGTCCTCGCCACCGGCTTCCGCAACATGGGCCCCGGCCCGCACGAGGAGCTGTGCCCGCCGCTGATGGCCCCGCTCGCCCCGCTCTTCGCCACCGAGCCGGACGGCCGCCTTCAGGTCGCCGCCGACTACGCCCTGGAGCCGGTCTCCGACGGCGTCCCGCCGCTCTTCCTCAACGGGCTGTGCGAGTCCAGCCACGGCATCGGCGACGCCGGCTCCTTCAGCCTGCTGTCGCTGCGCGCCGCGGCCCTCGCCGACGCCCTGACCGCCCGCCTGTCCGCCGCGGCCGCCCCCGGCCGCGACGCCGTCCTCGCCGCCGCCTGACCGGAAAGGGTCCTTGTCCCCCATGACCGCCACCATCGACGCCCCGGCCGGGCGCCTCTACGGCGAGCCCCGCGTCACCGGCCCCCTGCCCGGCCCGCGCAGCGCCGAACTCCTGGACCGGCAGGCCGGCCGCGAGTCCAACTCCCGCTCCTACCCGCGCAAGCTGCCCATGGCGATCCGCCGCGCCCAGGGCTCGTACGTCGAGGACCTCGACGGGAACGTCTTCCTCGACTTCCTCAGCGGCGCCGGCGTCCTCTCCCTGGGCCACAACCACCCCGAGCCGCTCGCCGCCGCCCACCGCCAGCTCGACGAGTTCGTCCACGGCCTGGACTTCCCGACCCCGGTCAAGGACGAGTTCACCGAGCTGACCATCGGGATGCTGCCCGAGCCGATGCGCGAGCGCACCCGCATCCACTTCTGCGGGCCGACCGGCGCCAACGCCGTCGAGGCCGCGCTGAAGCTGTGCAAGACCGCCACCGGCCGCGACGAGGTCGTCACCTTCCAGGGCGGCTTCCACGGCGCCACCCTCGCCGCGCTCAGCGTGACCGGCCTGGTCGAGCAGAAGGAGCCCGTCCGCGGCCGCATGCCGGGCGTGCACTTCTTCCCGTACTCCCACTGCCACGACTGCCCGCTCGGCCTCACCCGGGACACGTGCAAGGTCAACTGCGCGGCCTTCCTGGAGAAGGCGCTCACCGACTCCAACGGCGGCCTGACCCCGCCCGCGGCCGTCCTGATGGAGCTCGTCCAGGGCGAGGGCGGGGTGATCCCGGCGGAGGTCGAGTTCGTCCAGCGGATCCGCGAGGTCACCCGGCGCCTGGGGATCCCGCTCATCGTCGACGAGGTGCAGAGCGGCTGCGGCCGCACCGGCACCTGGTTCGCGTTCGAGCAGTACGGCATCGAACCGGACGTGGTGTGCGCCTCCAAGGCGCTGTCCGGGATCGGACTGCCCGCCTCCGTGATCCTCTACGACGAGAAGCTCGACGTGTGGAAGCCCGGCGCGCACTCGGGCACCTTCCGCGGCAACCAGCCCGCCTTCGCCGCGGGCGCCGCCACCCTGAAGGTGGTGCGGCGCGAGCGCGTCCTGGAGAACGTCAGGGCCCGCGCCGACCAGCTGATGGTCCACCTCCAGGGGCTGCGCGAGCTCGGCCCGTGGGTCGCGGACGTACGCGGCCTCGGCCTGATGGCCGGCGTCGAGCTGACCGACCCCGCCACCGGGCGGCCCGCGTCCGAACTGGCCCGCCGCGTCCAGTGGGAGGCCGTCAGCCGCGGGCTGATCCTCGAACTCGGCGGCCGGGACGACTGCGTCGTGCGCATGCTGCCCCCGCTGAACTGCACCGCCGAGGAGATCGACCACGCCGGCCGGATCGTCCGCGCGGCGCTCGCCGCAGCCCTGGACGGGCTCGCCGCGGCGGCGGAGGCCGCGTGATGGCCGCCGCCCGCGACACCGCCGTCCAGGACCTCGTCGTCGCCGGGTTCGGGCCCTCCGGGATCGCGCTCGCCGCAGCCGTCGAGGACCACGACGACGCGGCCGGCGGCCCGCCGCTCGCCGCCCGCTACCTGGAGAAGGCCGCCGACTCCGCCTGGCAGCCCAACCTCGTCCTGCCCGGCACCGACATCCAGCACCACTTCCTGCGCGACTTCGCCACCCCGCGCGACGCCCGCTCCCGCTTCACCTTCCCCCACTACCTGCAGCAGAGCGGCCGCTTCTACCCGTTCACGCTGATGGGCGGCTACGTCAGCCGGCTGGAGTGGTCGGACTACGTCCAGTGGGCCGCCCGGCAGGTCCGCGGCACCGTCGAGTACCACCGCGAAGTCCTCGGCATCGAGCCCGTCACCGGGCCCGACGGCCGCGTCCGCACCGCCCGCGTCACCTCGCGCGACCCCCGCGACGGCTCCCTGCACACCGTGGAGGGCCGCAACGTCGCCCTCGCCACCGGCCACGAGCCGTACGTACCCGAGCTGCTCCGCCCGCACCTGGGCGAACGGGTCTTCCACGCCTCGCGGCTGCTGCCGGCCCTCGCCGCGCTCTCCGGGACCCCGCTGCGCAGCATCGCCGTGATCGGCGCCGGCCAGACCGCCGGCGAGATCGTCCTGCACCTGGCCGCGCAGCACCCCGACGCGGAGATCCACTCCCTCGTCCGGCACGCCGGCTTCCGGATGTACGAGCTCGGCCACTTCAGCAACGAGGTCTACTTCCCCGACGAGACCGACTACTTCTACGGACTCGAAGGCGAGCAGCGCGAGCAGGCCCTGGAGCAGGCCCGCGCCACCAACTACGCGGCCGTCGACCCGGACGTCTCCACCGCCCTCTACCAGGCCGCCTACCAGGACCGGTTCACCGGCCGGAACCGGCTGCACATGCACCGGCGCACCGAGGTGGCCTCCGTCGGGCAGGAGGACGGCGGCCGGGTGCGGCTCGCCACCGAGGAGGTCTTCACCGGCGAGCGGGGCGTGGTCACCGCCGACGCCGTGGTCGTCTGCACCGGCTACCGCGAGCCCGTCCTGCCCCGGCAGCTCGCCGCGTTCCTCCCGTACCTGCGGCTCGACCCGCAGGGCCGCCCCGAGGTCACCCGCGCCCACCGGGCCGAGACCACCGGCGACTGCGAGGTCGGGATCTACCTCGACGGGCTCACCGAGTGGCGGCACGGCATCGGCAGCGCCACCTCCTTCAGCCAGATGGCCGCCAAGGCCGACACCGTCCACCGCGACCTGCGGGCCCGCCTCAGCCGGCCCGCCGCGCCCGTCGCCGCCTGATTGGAACCCGTACGCGATGCACATCTTCACCGCCCACGAGGACGACATGGTCTTCGAGGAGCAGTACAACGTCAGCGGCCGGCGGATCTTCCCTTGGCCGGAGGCCGTGGAGGAGCCGGGCTGGGGCGGCGCCTGGGTCGACGTGGCGCCCGGCGCCACCTCCACCGCGCACCTGCACGACGAGAACGAGATGTTCTTCGTCACCGAGGGCAGCGGGCTCATGCGGATCGGCTCGGAGACCCGCCGCGTGCGGGCCGGGGAGACCGTCTTCATCACGCCCGGCCTGGACCACGACCTCACCAACGACGGCGCGGAGCGGCTCCGCTTCCTCACCATCTGGTGGGGCGGCTCCGAGGCCGTCGCCCGCGAACGCGCCCGGTGGGCCGCCGAGTTCGGCATCGCGGACCCCGGCGCGGACGGCGCCCCCGGTGCGGACGGCCGGGGCGCGGCATGAGCCCCGTCGTGCACGCCCACGCCGACGCCGTCGTCGTCGGCGGCGGGGTCATCGGCGCGGCCATCGCCCACCGGCTGGCCCTCGCCGGCCTCGGCCGGATCGTCCTGTGCGACCAGGGCCGGGTCAGCGCCCAGGGAGCCACCTCCCGCTCCGGCGGGCTCCTGCGGCTGCACCACACCTCCGTCGCCGACACCCGCCTCGCCGCCCGCAGCCTGCCCGTCTTCGAGCAGTGGGCGGACGTCATCGGCGGCGACTGCGGCTACCGCCGCACCGGCTTCGTGATGATCGTCGGCGAAGGCCACGCCGACGGCCTGCGGCAGAACGCGGCCGCCGCGAGCGACGCGGCCGGCTACCGGCGCACCGAGGTCGTCGACGCCGCCGAACTGAAGGCCCTCTACCCGGGTCTGCGCACCGAGGGCGTCGGGCTCGCCGCGTACGAGCCGGAGGGCGGCTACGCGGACCCCCTCGCCGCCACCGCCTCGCTGCTGGGCGCCGCCTACCGGCTCGGGGTGTCCCCCTCCGAGGGCATCCGCGCGGTGAAGGTCCTGGAGCGCGCCGGCACCGTCACGGGCGTCCTGACCTCCATCGGCCGGATCGACTCCCCGCTGGTGGTCCTGGCGGGCGGGGCGTGGGGCTCGGCGCCCGCCGAGTACCTCGGCATCCACATCCCCGTCACCGCCCGCCGCATCGGCCTCGCGCAGGCCGAACTGCCCGGCGCCGGACGGCGCGGCGCGGCGGCCTCCGTGCCGACGTGCATCGACGACACCACCGGCAGCTACTTCCGGCCCGACGGCCTGGACCGCTTCTACTTCGGCGTGCCCAGCAAGCCCGACACCGAGCTCGGCCGGGACGTCGAACCGCTCACCGAGGCCGAGCTGGAGGCCGCGATCGCCGCCGTCGCCCACCGGGTCCCCGCCGCTGCCGCCGCCCCGCTCGCCGGCACCCGCTCCGGCCTGGACGGCTACACCCCGGACAAGCGGCCCGTCGTCGGCGCGGCCGGCCCCGACGGCCTCTACCTGGCGCTCGGCTTCAGCGGGGGCGGCTTCAAGCTCGCGCCCGCCGTCGCCGAACTCGCCGCCCTGGAGATCGCCGAGGGCGGGGCCGTGCCCGGCAAGGCCGTGCAGGAGCTGCTGGAGCCGTACCGGCCGCAGCGGTTCCTCGCCGGCAACCCGATCCGCCCGGAGGCCCCGTATGACCACATGTGACACCACCCCGGACACCGGAGCTCCCGGCGCGGCCGGAGCGGCCGCGGCGCGGCGGCCGCTGCGGGAGGTGCTCCGCGAGGACGTCGCGACCGTCCTCGACAAGGACCCCGCCGCCCGCTCCCGCGCGGAAGTGCTCCTCTACCCGCACATCCACGCCCTGTGGACGTACCGGATCGCCCACCGGCTGTGGCGCGGCGGCCACCGCGTCACCGCCCGCGCCCTGTCGCTCCTCGCCCGCGCCGTGTCCGGGATCGAGATCCACCCGGGGGCGCGGATCGGGCGCCGCTTCTTCATCGACCACGGCACCGCCGTCGTCATCGGCGAGACCGTCCGCATCGGCGACGACGTGATGCTGTACCACCAGGTCACGCTGGGCTCCGTCGGCTGGTGGAAGGACCTGCGCCGACCCTCCGGGTCGCGCCGCCACCCCGTCGTCGGCGACCGCGTCGTCATCGGCACCGGCGCCAGCGTGCTGGGCCCCGTCACCGTCGGCGCGGACTCCCGGATCGGCGCCCACTCGGTCGTCCTGGACGACCTGCCGCCGCGCAGCCGCGTCGTCGCCGCCGCCTCCGCCGCCCTGCCGCCCCTCGACACGGCGGCCCCCGCC